>JANMZU010000492.1:0-2696 GCA_031383585.1 Betaproteobacteria bacterium | reverse complement strand
GGTGTCATGGGATTGCAGTCGGCCTCGGTGGCGAAGTAGTTTTGCAAACTCAGCGTTGGCTAGGTCTGCAGGCCATAAGTGTCCTGAAGTTCGCGCCAGCGCTGCCGTACATATTCCCTCATTTTCGTCAGGTTATCTTTTTGGAATCCATTGAGCAAAGAAGGTCCCAACCACAATGACGATTTTTAGCCTCCCGACGTTTTTCCGGGATTTACTGCGGGACAAGCCCGACGCGCAGCCACTCGATGAGGTCGGCGAAAATTTCGATTTGATCGCGGACCCACTCGTCAGGATCGAAAGGTCGGGCTGGTTCCGCGTGGACGACATCGCGCTTGTTGCCGAAACGTATGCGCAGATGGGGCATTTAGCCGACACAGCGTGGGACCGTCTTCGAGGCAGACACCTCCAACTGCCAGACTGGTTCAAGGTCGATATTGACCCCCTGTCAGATGAGTACTTCGCGCAGCAAATGCGATTGTGGCAATTGATCGTGGGCGTTGAGCGCGCGTATTTCGCCGAAATGGACGAATCGGAAGTGGCCATTCCGAACGTGGATGCAATTCGGCTGCCAGGTTTTTACATGTGGCGCAATGAAGGTGCGGTCGTAGGCGCGTCTGATCATGTTCTGGCCACCGGCATGCTTATGAAGCATAGCGCCCTTAAGCCCGGGATGTGGGCACTTGAGTACGGCGCCGGTTTTGCACACACAGCGCTTGCGTTCGCGCGCATGGGCGTAAACGTCGATACGGTGGATATCTCATCAACCTTTTGCGGGTATGTGCAAGAACAAGCCGATTTCTTTAACGTCAGCCTCACCCCATTCAAAGGTCTTTTCGGCGACAACCCTCGCGGCGACCAGAAATATGACTTGATTTGGTTTTACGAGAGCTTCCACCACTGTGTCGATTTCAGGAATGTGATTCAAAAGCTCAAGAACCATCTCTCGCCAGATGGCAGAATCCTGCTGGCGGGGGAGCCGATCGCTAAACGGGAGAATCCAGCAGTACCCTATCCCTGGGGTTTGAGGCTGGAAAGTGAAGTTGTTGCCGTCATCCGTAATCGCCGCTGGTTTGAACTCGGTTTCTCAGAGTATTTCCTCGCCACGTTGTTCGTCAACAATGGCTACATTGCAGAATACTTCGATTGCCCCATGTCGATTTTCGGGCAGGTCTACAGCTTTAGGCCCCGCCCTGCCAAAATAGAACTTGGCAAGTACTGGGCTCCCAACGTCGATGAAGGGGGGTGGCATGCACCTGAGCCTATGGGGCGCTGGACCCGTGAGCATGCCGCAGTCATCCTCGATCAAGCTGACAATTTTGAGGCGCTTGAAATCACGGCGACAAACCATCATCCCAACGTCCATCCAGTGACGATCACCTATGGCGACGTGATAAAGGTCGTTGATTTTCAACCTGGTGAGCGCAAGTCAATTCGGATTGAAGCAGGAAACAAGGCGCCAAGACTCGAAATTTCGTGCCAAACCATTGTGCCTGCGCCCGCGACCGGCGACACCCGCGCTCTGGGCATTTACGTACACTCGTTTGAATACGTTTAACAGCCGTGACGGAATTATTGGTAGGTCAGCAATTCGGCAATGGGACAAGGCCTATGGTGACAACCAAAATTGGCGTCCCCCAATTGCGATCAGACCTTACTATTGGGATCGATAGTTTCCTCTTCACACACTATTTCATTAACTCTCGCCAATTCGCGCCGAATATCGTCTGTTGCGGAATTGCTCATGTTTGCAATCGGCGTAGGCATGCCAAGCTCTCCCGCGTAGCCAGACAGGAACAGACGCATCACATGATCAACGCCTTGCGCTTTGATTGATCGAAGGTCGCCCTCGAAGTACGTTCCCCTGTTGTAGTTCCCGGTAATGATCTCAAAAGACGGAAAATAATCGCACATGGAATTGCGCCCGACAATTTCCTGTGCTGACGCACGCAATACGGCTTTGCTGTAAGTGGTCGCGACGAGAACATGTTGATTTTCATAGGTCGCGATCAGTGGAACAGGCGAAACAGTTAGTATGATTTTGGCGTGCGGGTTGACAGTCAACAGCTTGCCAATGAATACCTGCAGGTCCGCAACAACGTCGCTTACGCCAAAGTTTACGAACTCATATTTTTCCGCGGACATTTCTCCCGCCACGACCCCAGGTGCAAGAGGAAAAACTGCCCCGTCGTGCCGATTGCGCCATGCTTCAGTAAGCCCCAGAGTAAAGACGAACACGTCGAGGTTCTCAAACATTTCCCGCACGGCCAGGAAATGTTCTACACGCGATTGTTCGAGTGACTCAACCGAGTCAAATCCGTTGGCCTCGATCTGAGGGCGAAATGGGTCGACAAGCCGGCCGTCGGCCCGCGACCAATTGCTATCAACTGGCAAAAAGCGCCCATAGGCGCGCTCAAACAATTGGATCAGTTGCCTCGCCGTGTAAAGATTGCCGTATCGCGCCGAGAAGACGCCAAAATTACGGCGCGCCGCCTCCTCTGCGGAGAGGTTAGAGCCGGTTTCAGCAACGTAATAGTTAAAACCGTTTTTTCTAAGCGTGCGAGAAATATGCTGGGCAAAGCAGCTTCCCGCTGTCGCAACGCGGGTCTCCAGGGTCAATTTGAAGCGCACGTTTACGACCGGATTGACATCGCCCATTGCTGGTCGCTCGATCGCACGCCGCCAGAACTGATAGTCCG
>JANMZU010000477.1:0-2215 GCA_031383585.1 Betaproteobacteria bacterium | reverse complement strand
GACGAGGAGTTTCATGGATGATCCAAATTAATGCACTAGAAATTGTCTAAGTCGCCATCTATCAAAGCTACACTTGTTCCGTCAGCGTAGGCTCTGAATCCTTCAAGAACGCGCGTGCCAAAAATGCCACCCCACCGGCTCTTATCAGCCATGATCGTAATTTGGACACCGCCATCGTCACGATCGTCTTTCCAAACCGTTATCGACACATTAGTCTTTGGCTCGGGGTTGGCGATCTCTTCGCAGTCGGATAGTTTTTTGAGATCCTCAAAACTCATTGACTTGTAGCGTTCCAATTGACCCCGTTGGAATTCCAACGAGTTCCCCCAGAGCTTTCGCTTATTCATGCCCGCTATTTCCAATCGCAACAAGTCAATGCCTGAAATGCCGCATGCCCGTCACTACCATCGCCACATCCTTCTCATTGGCAGCCGCGATTACTTCCTCATCCCGCATTGAGCCGCCCGGCTGAATCACCGCTGTCGCACCTGCATCGGCAATCACATCCAGCCCATCACGAAACGGAAAGAACGCATCGCTCGCTGCGACTGAACCCTTCAATGTCAGCCCGGCATTCTGCGCCTTGATCGCCGCAATTTTCGTAGAGTCTACTCGGCTCATTTGCCCTGCCCCGACACCCAGTGTCATGCCATAGCGGCAGAACACGATGGCGTTGGACTTCACGAACTTGGCGACGCGAAACGCAAAAATCAGATCGTTCATTTCCTCGGGCGTGGGCTTGCGCTTGGTAACAACCTTTAACTGCGACACGTCGAAGTCGTCGGAGCTTTGTACAAGCAAGCCGCCGCCGACGCGCTTCATGTCGACATCCTTCATCGACGGCGCCAGCGGAACTTCAAGTACACGAACATTTTGTTTGGCCGATAAGACTTTGCGCGCGTCTTCGCTGAAGGCAGGCGCTAGTACGACTTCGACAAACTGTTTGGCCACGGCAGCGGCAGTCAAACCGTCAACCTCGCGATTGAACGCGATGATGCCGCCGAAAGCTGAGGTTGGATCGGTCTCCAGCGCACGCAGGTAGGCAGTCAATGTATTGTCCGCGATCGCCACGCCGCAGGGATTGGCGTGTTTCACGATCACACAGGCCGGCACATCGAAAGCGCGACAGCATTGCCAGGCAGCGTCTGCGTCCGCGATGTTGTTGTATGAGAGCTCTTTGCCTTGAGACTGCTTGTAGTGCGCAAGCGTCCCGGCGGCTGGATGCTTCTCGACGTAAAACGCGGCGCTCTGATGCGGGTTCTCACCATAGCGCATGTCCTGCGCCTTGGTGAACGTAAGGTGAAGCTTGTCTGGAAAGAGGTGCCGGTTGTTGTCAGCGTCCAACGATGACAGATAGGTGCTGATCATGCCGTCGTACTCAGCAGTGTGGGCAAACGCCTTCTTGGCCAAGGCGAAGCGGGTGTTGTGTCCCAGTGCACCGCCATGTGCGCTCATCTCATCGATCAAACTTTTGTAGTCTGACGAGTCGGTGACGATGGCGACGAAGGGATAATTTTTGGCCGAAGCACGCACCATCGCCGGTCCGCCGATGTCGATATTCTCGACCGCATCTTCCAATGTGACATCCGGTTTGGCGATGGTTGCCGCGAAGGGATAAAGATTCACAACCACCATGTCGATGACGGGGATATCGTGCTTTTTCATTGCGTCGACGTGGTGAGCAAGATCGCGCCGCGCGAGGATGCCGCCGTGCACGCGCGGGTGCAGCGTCTTGACGCGACCATCCATAATTTCCGGAAAACCGGTGTAGTCGCCGACCTCTACAACCTTGATACCGTTCTCAGCCAATAGCTTGGCGGTGCCGCCGGTGGATAGGATTTTGACGTTGCGACTGGCGAGAAATCGTGCAAATTCGACCACGCCGCTTTTATCGGAAACGCTGATCAGGGCGCGCTGGATTGGGATGTGATTGGTGGACATGGCCGATATCTTTAATGTTTCATTTCGAGCAGACGCGCTGGTCAGTACGCGGCAAACCGGCGAGCGCCATGGGCAGTGTCACCGCGTACAAAGAAACGACCAGCTATCGCCCGTGCAGGCGACAGCATTATTCTATTCAATACCGTGTTGCGTAAGCTTTTTTCGCAGTGTATTTCGATTGAGCCCAAGCAGTTCAGCCGCGCGCGTTTGATTGCCTTCGGCGTGGTGTAACACTACTTCGAGCAAAGGTTTTTCGACGTTAGCGACCACCATG
>JANMZU010000476.1:0-1748 GCA_031383585.1 Betaproteobacteria bacterium | reverse complement strand
CGGACTCAAACGTCTCGCGTTCGACGATTTCTACACCGCGCTGCCGTAGCTCGACGTAGTGGGTCACGTTGCGCGCGCGCGCGACGATTTTCAGGTTCGGGAAATTCTCGCGCACGATGTCGGTCAGCTTCAGACTGTCCTCGACGTCGTCGATGGCGTTGACCAGCAACGTTGCGTTTTTGGCACCGGCGGCATGCAGCAGATCGAGCCGTGTGGCATCTCCATAAAAAACCTTGGTGCCGAATTTGCGCAGCAATTCGATCTGATCGGGATCGTGATCCAGCACCACCGCACGCGCACCGTTGGCCAGCAGCAAGCGACCGACGATCTGCCCGAAACGGCCGAAGCCCGCGATGATCACGGGCGCGTCTTTCTCATCGATCACGTCCGCTTCGTCCTTGCCACCCTTGGCGCACTCCTTGCGCGCCATCCACCAGTCGTGTGCGATCAGCAACAGGGGAGTGGTGGCCATTGAGAGGGCGACCGCCATGGTCAGCAGCGCTTCCCATTCACGAGAAAGTACGCCCGCCACGCGTGACGCGCCGAACACCACAAAAGCGAATTCACCGCCCTGCGAAAGCAGAATCGCGAACAGCCAGCGCTGTCGGGGATTCACCCCGAGAACGCGTGCCGCCACCCACAGCATGCCAATCTTCAACACGATAAAGCCGAACAACAACAGCGCCACCATGCCGGGCTTGGTCAGGAGCAGGCCGAAATCAATCGCCATACCCACAGAGATAAAGAACAGGCCTAGCAACAGACCCTTGAACGGCTCGATGTCGGTTTCGAGTGCATGGCGGTATTCCGAGCTTGCCAACAGCACACCAGCCAGAAAAGCGCCCAGACCCATCGACAATCCGGCCAGCAACATCACTTGCGAGATGCCAATGACGAGCAGCAGGGCAAAGGCGGTGAACACTTCCCGCAGATCAGTCGCGGCGATGATGCGCAAAAGTGGCCGCGTGAGATAGAGGCCAATAACGATCACCGCAGCGATAGCGCCAAAAGCTTTCAGCGCCGCCAGCCAGCCCGGATCGGCATTGGCAACGGCCTGCACCCCCAACAGCGGGACCACGGCCAGCAGCGGGATCGCGGCGATATCCTGAAACAACAGAATGGCAAACCCGCTCTGGCCGGTCGGCGTCGGCAGAAAATTTCTTTCCGCCATGGTTGCGACTGCGATTGCGGTTGAAGAAAGCGCAAGCGCTGCACCGACCACCAGAGATGCCTTCCAGTCCAGCCCCAGCGACAGGGCGCCACCGGCAAGCGCCACACCGCACAACGCCATCTGCAGCGAGCCGCCGCCAAACACACTTTTCCGCATCGTCATCAGGCGCTTGGGCTCCAGCTCCAGGCCAATCACGAACAGCATCAGCACCACGCCAAACTCGGAAAAGTGCATCGTGGTCTCGACGTCGGCAATAAAGCGCAGGCCCCACGGGCCGATCACCGCACCGGCGATCAGATAGCCCAGCACCGCGCCCAGCCCGAGCCGCTTGGCGATCGGCACACAAATGACTGCGGCCGCGAGATAGATGAGGGCGTCGATCATGATTTTTCTGTCAGTGCGAGCAGACGCGCGCGGAGTTTGTCAGCCACGGCAGCCAGTTCCGCATCCCCCACCGTATGCGCGCCATGCACAACCATCGGCTCATGCCATTGCATGCCGCAAAAGCGCGCGGTCTGCTCGATGGGCGCGACGAAGTTTTCAAATGGCTGCTGGTGCATGCCCTCCGTTGAATACG
>JANMZU010000443.1:0-1505 GCA_031383585.1 Betaproteobacteria bacterium | reverse complement strand
GAATCGACTTGACCGCGTGGGATCGAGGATTTCGAGATCGTAAATTCCGCCGGGTGTCTCCGTGACTTCAGAAAGACGTTGTATCCAGTTTTGAAGGTGCGCCGATGCGGTTTCAACCATCGGCATTCTAAGCCATGCGCTTTCTGATAGTCCCGTAAGTCCCAGCAATCTCAGATGTGCCGTCAAAGACTTATCGCTATCCGTGGATAGCACGCGAACCGGACCACGATCAACTACCCGACATGCAAGGTCGGGGGTCAAAGGGGTAGGAAGTGCGCCGGCCACGCCAAGGATAATAATCGCCCCATCGGCCTGCTGCACAAAGCTTGGTGGGGCGGGCCGCAACACGTAGGGAGATGCATCCCAGTCGTCACTATCAAGTTTCCGCATTTCCAAGATATCACCGTATACAATGAGTTCCTCAAGAGCCACTTCACACTCATTATGTGTGACGCCAAGCGAGGCCAGCGGTTCGGCAACAAAGCGAATTAAATCCGCCCGAGATGACGGCGCAAGTAGAAATGCCGCGCGTCTCAGGGCAGGCTTGAGCAAGTCTGTAGTTGTTTGAGTGGCGGCAAGGCCAAGAGCTTGACCCGTCATCTGGAGCAGTTCATTTTGTTCAAGCGCGCGCATCTCAAATGGCAACCGCAACGCCGGTTTTGCTTCCTCGAAGAACTGCAGTATGGGCTAGGAAGGCTCCACGCACCAATGGTCGGTTTGCTAGCAATGACGCGACCCTTGTGCGAGCAGTTTCTCCTTTTCCAAGTCGAAGTGACAGCGGATCAAAAGCTAGATCATAGGCTGCAGTGCAACGCTCGGAATCCACCTCGATGTTATAGTTGCGAGCAATGTCAGCGAGTAGCTTTCGCCCTTCCCACAGATTCGAAGGCGCAGCAAACGTACGCATCCTGAAGCCAAACCCCGGTGAGCCTCCGACCATCGATTGCGCGCGTTCCAATGGCTGAGCTTTTTCACGAGCAAGCGCGGCTGCGAAGTCGCGACCGCAGGCACGGATCGTCAATTCATGTTCAATCAGGGTAGTCGTTGTAGCTTGGCGGACAATTGCCAGACGGCCAAGGGGGCGAGCCTGCCGCCACCTATCAAGTGAGGCTAACAGAATGAGCAAGGCTTCCGAGTCTGATTTCGCAATATCAAGTGATTGCACAAGTCCGAGGTCGGAAAGCGCTGTCAAAGTGCCAGTCGTAGGTGCGCTCGCGAACGCGCAATAGCGACTCGAAAGATAGTTTGCAACGAGGAGAGCGCCTGGTGGTGTGATTGTTATTCCAGCTAGAGCCGCATCTGTCGCGATATCAGATTTCAAGAGAGGCTTGGCTAAATTATAGCAGCGCACCTTAATCAGCCCCTCATGTGCAGTTTCGTCGATTAGGCGCGCCACATGGTGCGAAGGGTCGTATGCCCAGCGTAACGGCTCAAGCTGGTGGGGAAATTTGATCGCTTGCCGACCTAGTTCACCTAAGCCGGCGACGATATCAACCCTATGCGAG
>JANMZU010000432.1:0-4994 GCA_031383585.1 Betaproteobacteria bacterium | reverse complement strand
TTCTTTGCGGTGGTGGTCGATGCGCAGATCCGCTTCGAGCGGGCTGCGGACGGCAAGGTGAGTCAATTGGTGATTTTGCAGGGTGGGCGTGAGACGCCGGCCAAAAGGAATCCTTGAGGCTAGCGGTGTTCGGCCAACTGGTTCGTGTGAATCAAGTTCCTCTCCCTCATTCCATCTCTACTTCATTAGTGCATTAATTTACTGGGCCGGCAAAAAAATTCGTCTTTCCCGCGAAGGCGGGAATCCAGCGTCTCTCTCCGCAAAGTCACTGGGGTGAAGGCGTGCCTTCACCATTCGCGGGGACGACGAATGTTTGATATTTCCACCACTCGTTTATTGAACTAATGATCGAGAAATGGAATGAGGAATCTAGGTTAAACGCAAGCTCCTGTCATTTCGAGCTAAGCGAATAATCTGCCGCAGGGCTTTGCGCCGGGCGCAGAGTGGCAACGCAACATTTCTCGCTGGAAACAACTGGCAGAAGCGCGTAGCACGCTATTTGTGCAACAAATTGGGATTCGAATAGGCAAAAATTCCCGCCAATATGTTCTGTACCGCACATACACCGTGTGCAAAAGGCGTATTATCGGCCATATGTTGCATACTTTTATGACCACGAATCACCAAGAGCTGATCGATCGCTGCCGCGCAAAAGTGGCATCGCGGTTCGAGCCGTCGATGACGCCATCGGCCGATCATAACGGCGCGCCACTGCTGCTGCTGCAGATCGCCGAGACCTTGCGTGGTGAGCAACTGGCGCCTTTGCGAGAGGTCGCCGAGACATCCCCTGCGCCTGCGTCGACCGAGATTAGTCGCGCCGCCGCCTTGCATGGCGCCGAATTGCTGCGAATGGGCTACACCATCGCGCAGGTGGTGAACGACTATGGCGATGTATGTCAGGCGATAACCGGCCTCGCGGTCGAACGCAACGAGCCGATCTCAGCAGAAGAATTCCGCACCCTCAACCGCTGCCTGGACAATGCCATCGCCGCTGCGGTTGCCGCCTTTAGCGTTTCCCGCCAGGATCGCATCGACGGCCAGGCACAGACAATGCAAGCCCGTCTCAGCGCTTACTCGGACGAACATCGGCGCTTGAGTGATGTCGCTGTACAGGCGTTTTACGCGATTCGTTCCGGCAATGTCGGGCTGAACGGCGCCACGGGTAACCTGCTCTTGCAAACGCTGGGTGAAATGCAATCGCTGGCAGATCGGAGCCTGCCACAGGTTCATTTGATTTCCGAGGCGACAACGGTAACCTCGCGCTGACCGCAAAATTCGCCGTTGTGACGCAAAACGGTGTTTAACCTACATACGTAGACGTTCAACCATTGTAAATTGCAGGCATCAGCAAGGAATGACGGTATTAAAGACCGACGTTCTCTCTGAATGAGCCCGTCTCTGTGATCGTCCGGCACGCGTATTTGCTTGATCTGCCGCCAGGGCCTATCCATGTTTCGACAGGAGGTGGCCTGTGGTGTGCGCAAACGACAACCGGCAACCGGCACGATTAGTAAATTGCCATCGCCAGCGGCTATGCGCTGTCGATTTGGTGCCCCACCGAACCCGACCTGCGGCCTAAACCGTGGCCACTCGCTCGCGTAACCAGGTATTTAAGGCATTTAGCGACGCCACTGTCAGCAAACCCCTAGACACGGCTGACCTCAGCCACGGTAGCCTCGAGGCAGACGCATATGTCATCCTCGGGGCGATCTGTGCGCATCGGCCGCGAGCAGATAAATTTTTTTCTTCCGGTAAAAACACATGAACACTATCCCTGCCGCCAAGGCGACCGTCGCGGGCATGACTGGCCTCATCACTCCCAAGCATGACGGTGGCGAGATCAGCGCACCCAGCGAGCAACAAGGAGCGGTTTGGCTTCATGCAATTCATGGTCGATTGCGCGGTTGTTCTCAACCAACGCTTCAGGCAGGGCTTCACTCAACGAGATATTCGCGTACAGAACTGCAGGCGTTCGCGACATGAGCCAGCATTTATCCCTGCCGCAGCTGGACAAGACAGCAGAAATTTCCGCACTGATCGAAACGCTAATTCAAAGCGAGCGCCGATTGGCGGAATTGACCGCTGGATTGCCCGCAAATGCTGCTGAACTGGACGCGGCCGGTGTGATTGTGTCGGGGAAGCATCTGGATGTCACGGGCGAAAGGCTGGCCGCAAAATCATTAGCAGAAAGTGAATTGCGCTTTCGCCAAATGGCCGAATACATGACCGACGCGTACTTTCTGCAGAACCTCGACGGCACCGAAATCTACTATCTGAGCCCGGCCTTCGAAAAAATATGGGGCCGGTCCTGCGCAAGTCTTTACGTGAATCCGAATTCGTGGATCGAAACTATCCATCCTGATGATCGTCACCATGCGTTACCGCATATGCGTCAGGGCGGCAGGAGCGGATTTGATTACGAGTGCCGGATTATCCGTCCCGATGGCGAGATTCGCTGGATACATGTTATTGGCTATCCCATTTGTGACGCTACCGGCGAACCAGATCGGACAGCAGGTGTGTGCACCGACATTACCGCGCGCAGGCAGGCGACGGATGAGGTTCGGCGTCTCAACGCCACCCTGGAGCAAACGGTTGAAGAACGCACCGCTGAGCTGCAGGCGGCCAACAAGGAGCTTGAGGCCTTTGACTATTCCATCTCGCACGATTTGCGGGCACCGATCCGGCATATCGAGGGTTTCAGCGCACTCTTGCTGGAGCAATACGGCGACAAGCTCGATGCGCCAGGCCGGGATTACCTGCAACGAATTCGCAATGCTGGAAACAGAATGGAGCAACTGGTCGGCGATCTGCTGGCGCTGTCGCTAATTTCGCGCTGCGATATGCACCGCACCAGAGTTGCTATGAGCGAACTGGCGCTGGCGGTGTTGGACGAACTGAAGCAGACTGAGCCGGAACGTCAAATCGAATGTGTCGTCACGCCCGGGCTCAGCGCGAACGCGGATCGTGGACAACTGCAAATTGTGCTGGAAAATCTGATCCGCAATGCATGGAAATTCACCGGTAAACGCAGTGGTGCGAAGATTGAAATCGGCTGCGAAGGCACCGAAGCCGCACCGATTTTCTATGTGCGCGACAATGGCGCGGGCTTTGATGCGCAATGCGCGGGCCGACTGTTCGCCCCATTTCAACGGCTGCATAAACAGACCGAGTTCAAGGGCACCGGCATCGGCCTCGCCACCGTAAGGCGCATCATCACGCGCCACGGCGGAAAAGTCTGGGCCGAAGGCAGCGTTGGCGAGGGGGCGACGATTCGCTTCACGCTGCCACGATGAACGGCTTGTGTACAGGTCAGAAAGTATGAACAGACTTTGTCCCGACCTGAAATTTAGACGACGAAACATTCGTCGTCCCCGCGAATGGTGAAGGCACGCCTTCACCCCAGTGACTTTGCGGAGAGAGACGCTGGATTCCCGCCTTCGCGGGAATGACGAATTTTTTTTGCCGGCCCCGTACATTAACGTACTAATGAAGTGGAAATGGAATTACTCAAAATGCAAGTCAGGTAGCGATCCATCATATGCCACGATTTAAACGTCTCGCCGGGTTGAACGCGCGCCAGGTCACGGTCGGCACGGCGCTGTTTTGCCTGGTGCTGATTGCGGGCTTCTGGCTGGCCGCTTTTCTGATTGCCGAGCGCGATCGGGTAGAAATCATCGAAGCGGAAAAATTGCGCAACGCCAACCTCGCGATCGCGTTCGAAGCCCACACCACAAGGTCGCTGGAAAAAGTGACGCTCATCCTCAATGCGGCTGCGCGAGAATTACGCCGCGAGGGAAAGCAACTTAAATTCAATCAACTCGCCGTCGACATGGGCATCGAGCCCAGGCTACTTCAATATTTCGGTTTTGCCGATGAGGCCGGGCGGTTGGTTGACCGTTCGCCGACAGCAACAGCTATTGACGTCAGTGACCGCGAGTACTTTCGCCATCATCAACTGACGGCGGACAAGGCGATTTTCATCAGCAAACCAGCAAAGGGCCGCGTCACCGGACAATGGACCATGCACGTCACGCGCCGCTTCGACAAGCCGGACGGCTCGTTCGGCGGCGTGGTGATCGCCGGACTCTATCCTGCCTACTTCACCGACTTTTTTCAGCGTGCGGACCTGGGCAAGGGTAGCGTGATCGTGTTGACCGGCTTTGATGGCATCGTACGCAGCCGTAAAGTCGAAAATCTCACGACCTTCGGCGATGATCTGGGCAAAACGCCACGGTGGCAAAAATTGTTGGCCGAACGCGCGCAGCATCCCGTGGGTAGCTACATCGCGCATGGCATTGTCGACGGCATGCGGCGTATTTTCAGTTATCGAATTTTCAACGACTACCCGCTTATCGCAGCGGTGGGGACCTCGTACGAAAAGGTACTGGCGCCGGCCAATCGGGCCGCGCAGGCCAATTATCTCGCTGCACTGATCGCGACTCTGCTCACGCTTGGCTTCGGCGCCAGCGTAATTATTTTGCTGCGCCGCCATGGTGCCGATGTGGCAACGCTGGCCGATAGCGAGGCCCGATTGCGCGCCATCTTTGAGCAGGCCACCGTCGGCATCGCGACCACCGATATCGCCGGCAATTACCGGGAAGTGAATCGTAAATTCTGCGACATGCTCGGCTACACCGCGGCTGAGCTGGTCGGCTCAAACTATCTCGAATTCAGCAAGCCGGGCAGCGTTGGCGACACCGCGACCATCAGCGAACGGCTGCTCGCCGGGTCATTGGACAATGGCAACGCATCCGGGGGGCATCGGTTCATTCACAAGGACGGTCGTACTGTCTGGGTGAAGTTCTCTACGGCACTGGTGCGAGGACCTACGCAGGACACCAGCTATTTCGTCAATGTATTGGAGGACGTCAGCGCGCGGTGGCTTGCCGAACGCCAGTTGAAGTTGTTGGAAAAGTGCGTGGCGAAAGTCAACGATATCGTCATCATCACCGAAGCCTCGCCACTTGACGAGCCGGGTCCGCGGATTGTGT
>JANMZU010000405.1:0-3012 GCA_031383585.1 Betaproteobacteria bacterium | reverse complement strand
AAGCCCAGGCCCAGGGGCATGTCTCGCCCAAGCTAAGATGCCTGGACCCACGAGGGCGGGCCGTATAGCGAGCCGATTACGCTGTCGACATCAAAAACTCTATGCTTTTGGCCAGGTAGCGGCTTTCGCCATTTTCGTTTTGTGCGGATCGTTGATCGCGTTCGCTAGCGACGGAATTTCAGCCTTACCGCTCGCGAGGAATGTCCTGCTAAGCGTTGCCGCGCTTTCCTTTTTTGGGTGGCCCATATTAGTGGCGAGGGCTTTTCAGAAGTGGCGGCGCAAGGGCACTTAGTGCCTTGGACATGGAGCTTATCGAGGCCAATACTTATAAGACGACGGTCTCTTATCCGCGACCGTAGCAACGTTCGCGCAGGCGAAGTTGACCTAAATAGCGGTTCGTCCGCAAACGACAACATTGCAGACGTTCATGCTTGCGCCCAAGAGCAATGAGTTGGGGCCATATCAAAGGTAAACGAGATGGACCACCGCACGGCCAACAATCTGGGTAAGGTTCCTGCGGTCACCCTCGCCTTTTGGGTCACCAAGATTTTGGCGACAACGCTGGGTGAGACAGGCGGCGATGCGGCGAGCATGAGCTGGCTGGGCGAGACGACCCCAAGCGCCGCGACCAGCGGCTTGAACGGCTATCTAATAGGCACGGCCGTCTTCGGTATCGTATTGATCGTGCTCGTCTGGCTGCAAATTCGAGCGCGCCGCTTCAACCCTTGGCTTTATTGGGCGACCATCATTGCTTCAATGACGGCGGGCACCACGCTTGCCGACTTCGCCACACGTTCAATGGGCCTTGGCTACCCGGGAGGCTCCTTGCTGCTATTCAGCTTGGTAGCAATCTCCCTCTTTACTTGGTACCGCGACCTCGGAACAGTCGATGTAAATCGCATTGATACAGCACGCGCCGAGACGTATTATTGGAATACGATAACTTTCTCGCAAACGCTGGGCACCGCGCTTGGAGACTGGGTGGCAGATGGATCGCTCGGCTACTCCGGCGCTGCGATACTTTTCGGGGGTACACTTGCCATTCTGGCGGCGCTCTATTTTCTCACCGATATATCACGAGTCATGCTTTTCTGGTCAGCTTTCATCCTTACCCGTCCACTGGGAGCCACCGTTGGCGACCTTCTGGACAAGCCGATTGCTAAAGGGGGACTAGATTTTAGTCGGCCTTTAGCAACTGCCGTGCTCGCAGGAGCAATCGTCTTGCTTATTCTGCTTGTTCCCCAGCGAGCCGGAAGTCACCCAAAGGGCGCGACGAAGCCGTAGATGCCACGGCTGCTTCCCACCTTGCTCGGTCCGCATAGGGTCGACAGCAAAATCCTCCTGACTTTTCTAGGCTTAGCGATTGGCTTGCTCGGTATGTTCTGGCTGGGGTCGGAGGTGCTGGAGGGTGACACCTTCGCCCTCGACAAGCTAATCCTTCGCGGCCTCAGGACCGACAGCGATTCCGGATTGCCGATCGGACCTGTATGGCTAAAAGCGACGGCAATCGACATCACGGCGCTGGGCGGCGTGACAGTCTTAACCCTCATTACCGTGCTGTTCGTTGGGTATCTCGTTGCAGACCGCAAAGCCTACATGGCGCTGTTCGTTGCAGCTGCCATAGCCAGCGGGGCGTTGGTCAGTAGCGGGCTCAAAGCCTTTTTCGTTCGCGCCCGCCCCGAGGTGGTTCCCCATCTTGTCGAGGTGACTTCGGCCAGTTTCCCCAGTGGTCATGCCATGAACTCTGCCATGGTCTATCTCACCTTGGCCGCGCTTGTGGCGCGGTCGCAGGAGCTCGTCACGGTTCGCCTCTACCTTCTCAGCATCGCGATCCTGTTGACGATGCTGGTGGGTACCACCCGCGTTTATCTGGGCGTCCACTGGCCTAGCGACGTGATAGCTGGATGGTGCATTGGCGCAATTTGGGCTGTCTTTTGCTCACTGATCGCTAAGTCCCTCCAGCGTCGGCAGAAGATAAAAATGCAGTGATCAGCGCGGTATTAGATAGACCGCGTGCAATGATAGAGCCGCCATCTGCGATGGCAACCGCGCTGATGTCTGCTTCCCAACATAAATAGGTTGATGCCGGCCGCGAGTATGATTCCGAAAATTTGCCATGCAAACGGATGTTACCCCACGGGCAGCTTCTGGGCGCGAAGCTGCCGTTACAGCAGTGGATGAACCAACGACCGCTAAACGCATTCGCAGACTCATTACCCGACTGTCCGGATCGTCACGGTCATTCTCTCCACGGATCCATATCTCTGGCGTCTGCCCTGAGTGCGGCATTCCATGTCTCCAGCAATGGGATCGCATCTCCAGTGCCAAAAACATGCCGGTCCGGCCTCACCAAAACTGCGTCGGCGCCGTTTGCGGACAACCATGCCTTGAGCGCGGGTCGCCAGGGTGCCAACTTTGATTCATCAAGCGCAAATGCTGATAATTGAGGCGCGTCCGACAAAACCGGGGCCGCGCTGATCAGCCACGCGCCCGCTCCGAGTGCGTCATCAATCCGTACACCGCTTTCGGCGACAAACTGGGGGAAATAGGCACCTGCCCCTATGCTGCCCTTCAGGATGAGTCCGTCAGAAGGTGGTGGAAAAGCGACATTGCCGTCGGGCGATTGTCCGGCGGCACGTGCGGCGAGCATCTGCTGGTTACGCACCTCGGCTGCAGCGGGGTCAGTAATGCACACGGTCTTGCCCATCATCATGGCGAGCGCAATCGTCGCGCGCACATGTGGTTCGCGCTCGGTCTGATAGCTGTCCAGAATTGCATCCGCAGCTAGCCCTCGCGCAGCCAAACCAAGTTTCCAGCCGAGATTGGCCGCATCGCGGATACCGGCGCACATGCCCTGTCCTGCAAATGGCGGAGTCTGGTGCGCAGCATCTCCGGCCAGCAGCACGCGGCGCTTGCGCCATTCGACGGCGACGCGCGCGTTGAAGCGGTAGACAGCCTTGCGCTCAAGCGTTACAGCACCTTCGACATCCCATGGCTTCAGCAACGCCGCGA
>JANMZU010000376.1:0-1557 GCA_031383585.1 Betaproteobacteria bacterium | reverse complement strand
GCGGCAGTCGGTCAGTCGTGCCACAAGCCGGTCGATGGGCTGGTTGGCGACTTCATCAGGTGGTGCAGTTTGAAGCGTTCGACCACGATGCAGGATGCACATGCGGTCACACAGCATCGCGGCTTCATCGAGATCGTGGGTGACGAGGATGACGGGCATGTTCAGTGTCTTGCGCAAGTCTGCCAGCTCGCGATACAGCTTTTGCCGGGTTACCCGGTCGACGGCGGAGAAGGGTTCGTCGAGTAGCAGGATTTTCGGGTCGCGAGCCAGTGCCCTTGCAACGGCAACGCGCTGTTGCTGACCACCCGACAATTCGCGCGGTAACCGCGCCGCAAGACCGTCAAGGTGCACCTGCGCAAGTAGTTTGTGCGCTCGGACTCGCCTTTCTTGTGCTGGTAAATGATTGAGCGCAGTTTCAATATTGCTGATGGCGCTCATGTGCGGGAACAACGCGTAACTTTGAAATACGTACCCTACAGAACGTTGCGGCGTCGGCACATGGATAGCGGCCGTCGTGTCGAACCATACTTCCGCGCCGCAGACGATGCGGCCGTTTGACGGTCGGTAGAGGCCTGCGATGGAACGCAGGATCGTTGATTTTCCGCTCCCCGAAGGGCCGACCAGCGCCAGTACTTCGCCGGGCGCGCAGGCGAAACTTGCGTCGAGCTGAATCGGCGCGCGTTGCTGCAGCGCAATCTGAATGCCGCCAGTGGTGTCAGGTGCGGACATGGATGCGCGGACGCGAGGTAGCAAAAACGACGGCCATGGCAATGACGGAAATCAGCAGAAGAATCGCCGACATCATTGCGGCGGCATTCATGTCGAAAGCCTGTACCCGATCGTAAATGGCGATGGCGATGGTTTTCGTTTCGCCTGGAATGCTACCGCCGATCATCAGTACGACGCCAAATTCACCAAGCGTGTGAGCGAAGGTCAGTACCATGGCCGTCACTACGCCGGGCCAAGCCAGCGGCAATTCGATGCGCATAAACGTTTGCCATGAACTGAGACCGCAACAGGCAGCCGCGTCGCGCACATCCGGCGGGATATTTTCAAAGGCGCGTTGCATCGGCTGAATCGCGAACGGCAGATTGAAGATGATCGAGGCCAGCAGCAGACCTTCGAACGTGAAAGCCAGCGTTCTTCCGAACATGGCATGGTAGGCCTGTCCGACCAGTGAATTGCCGCCCAGCGATACCAGCAGGTAAAAGCCCAGCACGGTAGGCGGCAGCACCAGCGGCAGAGCCAGCAGCGCCTCGCACAGTGCGCGTCCGCGAAACGGCCGCCAAGCCAATTGTCTGCTGACGATGATGCCGAGTGGTAACAGCAGAAGCATCGTCCAGAACGCCAGCTTCAGCGATAGCGCCAGTGCCTGCCAATCCACCCTATTCCCCTGGCAAACCGAAGCCGAAGCGCTTGAGGATGGCGCGCGCCGAGGGTTGCTGAAGGAAGCGATAGAACCGTTGCGCTTCCGGCCCGGCATTCGTTAGCAGCACCATGCGTTGCCGCAGCGGCTGGTGATCGGTTTCGGGGATCAGCGCGTAAGTGCCGAGTCCG
>JANMZU010000335.1:0-2778 GCA_031383585.1 Betaproteobacteria bacterium | reverse complement strand
GACGCCGTTTGCCATCCGCTTCCCCGTCGAGACTGGAACAATAAGAATTCACGTCGCTAGCGAGGTAAAGGCATCGATTGAGGTGAGTTCTGAATTGGATCGCCTTGCTCGCGTAGAGCAATGTTCTGATTTCCACTGTGTGACGACGTGGACAGTCCGATCACTTTCGTGGGGTGGCGTTAGATTTGCCGATTTCTATCGGCAGATTGTCGTACCACTTGCCGGCGTGCGGGAGGAAGCAACGTTTGTCGTGCTGCGGGGACAGGATGGTGCCCGCACGAGCCTCCCTTTAGAAGATCTGCTGGCGCCGGATGTGCTACTTGCGGACCGACTAAACGGCCAACCCTTGTCGATTGCTCATGGCGCGCCCATACGACTGGTCGCGCCGGCACATTACGGTTACAAAAGTGTCAAACATTTGAATCGCATCGAGTTCTGGAATAGCAGTGCGCAGTACCGTCCTTTTGGCCTTCGCTTCATGGTGCATCCGAGAGCTAGAGTGGCACAAGAGGAGCGTGGCCAATGGGTCCCGGGTTGGCTGTTGCGCTATCTGTATCGCCCATTGATCGGTCCGACCTCACGTCGCTTTGCGCATGCAATGCAAAAACACATCGATAGTAAGTGAATGACCGCGAACTGAATGGGGAGAGCGGGCGGCTTTTTTGGCTAAAATCAAAATTCACAGACCGGAAACCAACTCGCGTGAATAAAATCGTTTCGTCCCTGATTTTCCTGCTGGCTTGTCTTGCCGGTCCGCAACCATCGTTGGCCGCCGATGCAAACGCGCGACTTGTCGAGCTGGACTTGTTTTGGAGCGAAGTCGCGCGCACCGTTCGCGAAGGCGAGTTTGCCGCGTATGGCGCAAGCTATCATGATGATGCAGTCGTGGTCTCGTTGAAGGATTGCGTACCGATCGGGCAAGCGTTGGCGGCCTGGAAGGCTGGCTTTGTTGAGACCAAGGCCGGTAAGACCAAGGTAGATGTCCGGTTCAAATTCAGTAAGCGCGTAGGCGATTCGACGACAGGTCACGAGACAGGCATTTTTCATTATTCATCGACAGACTACAGCGTAAATCAGAGGGATTCCTATGTACACTTCGAAGCATTGCTCGTGAAAAAAGGATCCTGGAAAATAATCATGGAAAACCAAAAGAGCGCCGCGTCTAAGACGGAATGGGATGCAATTAAGTAGCCAGCGCGTTTGCGGGAGCTAACAAGCATCCGGGTCTTGAATTTTGTAAAAAGCGATATGTGCCCGCCAGACGGGGGAAATTTGCAATTCGCATCAATAAGTTGCAAGACGGTTGTGCTACCGTCGCGCGTTCGGTTAAATTTGGGGTGATGGGAAATGCCAAGCAATAAAGCTCACAGCGATGCATTGGTTGCGTACATTAGCCTTCTGGAGAAGAACGGCTCGAAGCGAGCAGACCTTTCACTAAAGGATCATTTTGCGCGGTTGCTGATTTCGCAACTTACCAACGAGCCATTGAGTAATAGCACGTACAGGATCGCGGTGGATGCGATGCTTGGTTCGGTACCGGTGGAACTCAAAGTGCGCGCCGTGCAAGTCGCGCGCGAAATGTTTCCACTGTTGGTGTCTGACGTAAAGGCAGTGGTAGCCATGATGAAATCAGGAGGCTACCGTGATTTCTTGAGGAGCGCGGCGTCGGATACGAACATGGGTATCAAGGGGGTGAAGAGCCCGGTCAAGGCCGCCCAATCGCACGTTTTTTCGAGCCAGCAAATCGCATTGCAGCACACCTATGAAGGCGCTCTATTTGAATTGGAAGTAGATGATGATGTCATGGCGCTACGGGTCAAATTGTCCAAGATGCTGCTTTATTTGACCCGCGATAAGGATGTCAATCCTGCGCAGTACCGCGTCATAATCGACGCCGTGTTACCGACAATCGATACGGAAGCATCACGACTTTATTTTGTGACGGTTGCCAGAGAGTTTTACCATTTTCTCACTGCGGATCAAGATGCACCAAATCAGATAACCTTGACAGGTGAACCTCATGCGGCTCGGGTTGTGTTGAAGGCGAATGATGAATGGAATGCCGATGGATAACTTGCTTACAAGTGTGGCGTTACTTGAACGCTGTCGGATCGATGGGCAGTCAACGATCGGGTTCAATTCCATACCAATTCGCAACATCCGATCTAGCAAGGGCGGCGTTGTATGAGCAGTGTATTCAATCAAGATAGCCTGAAGGTCGTTGAATTAAGGCCCTGTCCATTTTGCGGTGACACAGACATTTCGTCTTATGTTCGTAGTGGCGTTGTCGGCATTGTTGAGTGTCCTTGCGGCGCGCAAATGACCGCTGAACTACCCCAGTTGGAACGAGATGCATCTGGGCACAACTGCCTTTCGGCCTTGCAGATTCAGATGCTGGAACGATTTCGCAAGAAGCATCGATTACTGTCGCAGCCGGAAGCCGTCAATTTGTGGGTGCGCTGTCAGGCAGTCGACGCTTGGAATTTGCGTGATGGCAAGCCAACGAACCCGAAGGGCGGTTAAGGTTTTTCTCGAGCGGTGCGGGTACTGCGCACAACACTTTTTAGCTATTGGTAATGAACGTGTTTAATTACCGAACAAGATATTAATTTCGGAGAGGTTTAATCGATGGGATCAATAGTCAGTTTTGTGCGCCCCGATGGGCAGTCCATGAATGGCTATCTGGCGGAACCAGTCCAGCAATCTGGCGCGCCTGGGATAGTCGTCATTCAGGAATGGTGGGGGGTGAATGCGCAAATTCGTGACGTCGCCGACCGG
>JANMZU010000310.1:0-4145 GCA_031383585.1 Betaproteobacteria bacterium | reverse complement strand
CGGACCTTTGAACCAGTCGGCGAGCGGGACGGGGAAGCCGCGTTTCGGGCGGTGGAGTGTCTCGTGAAGTTTTCGGGCGAGGCAGTGGCGGAGGACGAGTTTGCCGGGGCCGCCGGGTGGAAGTTTGAGGCTCGAAGGAATGCGCGCGGCGACTTCGGCGACGCGGCGGTCGAGGATCGGGGTGCGCAACTCGATGGAGGCACCCATGCTCATTTTGTCGGCTTTTTGCAGGAGCGATTCGGCGAGCTGCCAGTCGAGGACGAGCGTGAGCAGTTCGCTCAAAATATCGCGCTGCGGGCGATGGACGATTGCGCCGATTTCGTCGGCGCGTTCACGCAGGCGGCGGAGCTGCGTGGCGGTGAGGCCGCGCGGGGTGCGCACGTCGCCGGGCAGGCCTTCGAGTCGCAGAGTGAGCGCTTCGCTGGCGCGGCTGTGGTGTGCGCGGATGCGGAGGCGATTCCAGCGCGAGGGCATTCCGGCCGGGTCAGCTTCCGGCAGGAGTGGGGCGAATTTGCGGAGTTTTTCGGAGCGGTTTAGCGTCGCGAGCATTCCGCTGTAGCGCGCGTCGTAGCCGGCGAAAAGTTCGTCGGAACCTTCGCCGGAAAGGAGTGCCTTCACATGCTGGCGGGCGAGTTCGCACACTTTCAGTACGGCGAACGCAGCAGGGTCGCCGACGGGCTCGTCGAGGTGCCACGCGATGCGGCCGATGTTGTCCAGGAGATCGTTCGCGGTGAGTTCGAGCGCGTGATGTTGCGAGCGAATCTCGCGCGCCGTCTCCGCCGCGCCGATCATCTCGGAATCGGGCCCGCCAAAGCCGACGGTGAATGTCTGCATTTGCCCGCCTTGCAATTCCTGCGCGTAGGCCGTGACATAGGCGCCAATCACTCGGCCGTTGTCAACCACATGCGGGACCAGGGCGACGTCTACGTATCCAAAATCCCCATTTTTCTGCATGACCTTACGTTGATACCACGCAGGTGAACCTGCCATAACCTGGTCAAAGTACTCGATGTACTCCTGATAGGCTTGTTCGCCGATGACCTCTCGGCCCTCTTTGCCTATGATGGTCGCTGGCGTGTATCCGTAGAATTCGGCGTAGCGCTTGTTGACGAAACGATAGCGTCGATCAAGATCGAAATAGGCGATAAGTGCGGGAACGTTATCGATGACCAGTCGCAACTGATTTTCGCTCGCGCGCAGTGCCGTTTCAGCAAGTTTCCGCTCAGTGATATCCGCATTGGTTCCCGTCATACGCACGGCTGTGCCACGCGCATCGCGTTCGACGACCATCCCGCGGCTTTCCACCCATTTCCAATCGCCACTTTGCGTGATTAGGCGGTGCTCTTCGCGGTAGGTTGTGGCCAAGCCGCGAATGACATCTGTAATCGCTTTGCCTGTCTTCGCGCGGTCAGCTGGATGTACGTGCGCCGTCAATCCCGACGTGTCTAATACAGTTTCCGCAGCAGGGTGGCCAAGCATTCTGGCCCATTCCGCGTCAAAGAAAATTTCGTCAGCTTGCAGATTCGCATCCCAGAGCGCGAGACTCGATCCCTGGAGCGCGAAGCGCATGCGTTGGCTCGCGTTGGCAAAATTTTCTTCAGCGAGCTTTTGCTGGGTAATATCCGCCACCAAGGCATACACGCCGACGACCTCGCCAGCGATTCCGCGGTGAGGAGCGAGTACAACCCGGAGATGGCCGCCGCTGCCATCCTTCATTCGGTGCGGCCGCTCATAGCTGACATTTTCTCCGGCAAACGCGCGCGCGAAGTAGGGCGCAGTTTGAGCCAACACGTCTGCGCCAATAATGTCGCGCAAATGCTTGCCTTGCAAATCTACTGGCGTTGCCCCGAACCAGTCGGCATATGCCTTGTTGCAGAAAAGGCAATGGAGACCTGCATCGAAATATGAAACTAACGCGGGAACATTCTCGCTGATGAGGCGCATTTGCAATTCGCTCAGCCGCAGCGCATTTTCCGAGCGCTTGAGGGACGTAATATCGGTGAAATTGCCTATTACACCCGCGGGTATGCCATCGGCACGCCTGAAGACGGATTTGTAATGCACGGTGTGGTGCAATTGTTGATCGCCGCCGAAAACGGTCATCTCATATACACGTGGTCCGGCTCCAGCCAACAATGCCAGGTCATGGGCAGTGTGGGCGTCGGCAATGTCGGTGGGGAATATTTCGTGCACAGTCTTACCGATGCACTTGCCGCGCTCAATGCCGTAGAACTGCGTCCAGGCACTGTTTACGCACACAAACTTGCCGTCAAGATCCTTGAGGTAGACGGGGTTGCCGAAGGCTTCGATCAACTCGCTGTCATGACGCAGCTGTTCGACTGAGCTTGTGCTCAATTTTGCGTGATTCGCTGGAACGGTGGTATCAGTTTTGAGCGTCATAGTTGCCAGGTTGCAGCCGGTTTGTCGTCGTTGCTGCACAGCAATAGCTATCACCTACAGTTGTAGTCATGCTACCCGAACACTGCGAATGTTGTCATGCCGATTTGCAACTGTGGTGTGCCGCTCCGTCTCGACATGAAATGCGCGACAGGCAGATGCGTCTGGCGAAAAGCCACAAGTGCGTCGATTTGCATTGCCAACAGGCGGCTTGACGACATGAGAGTCTCGCTTACTTTTGGCCGTCTTTGAGTTCGAAATTCGTGTCAGGGAATTGCGCGGCAAATCTTTCTATCCACTCACGCGCAGCATCTTCCCTTGAAAGTTGCCGCCCTTCGGCAATGCTGACGTTGTTCCGGTAAGTTTCAATATGACAAATCTGCTCAACCATTCGCGTTCGAAAGGCATCGTCCTGATCCAGGAAAGCGACGCCTAGTTGGTACCCCTTGTTGTTCGCATTGCACCAGACCACACGTCCAAGTGTGGTGAACATGGGAAACATTGAAGGGATGCGCACTTCGACGATTGATCCGGGTGCCAGCTCAATATTTGATTCAAACGCTAGGCCGCCATGGCTGACGTTGACGACATATGGTTCAGCACGCTCTACACGATTCGCGCTTCCCACTTCAATAGGGATGGCTGTTGGATGGCGGATGAATTCCCTCATTTGTTCACGGCCGCACGAGAGCTCGGTCTGCCATTGCATCAGGGTTCATCGAGAATTGCTCAATAGCAGGCGAGGGCAGATTTGAACAATGCACGTGCATCAAACCAGATGTTCCGCCTGATGCGGCACATTCACCCACTCATGTTTACGAGACTCATATACCGAGACGGTTGGTGCCGGAAATGAGGAATCAGCGAACGCGCCCACTGATACGGCAATGTAATCGTCCAAACCGGCGATTTTCCAATAAACCGTGGACCCGCAGTCGGGGCAGAAATGAAAGGTGATTTGGCTACCTTCATCGCCGATGCGAATGAATTGCAACGATCGACCGGTGATGACGACATTGTCGTGATGAAAGCGGGCTTGCGAACCAAATACACTCCCGGTACGGCGTTGGCAGGCTAGGCAATGGCAGATAGAAATTCGTAGAGGTTCGCCAAAAGCTACAGCAGTCATTCGGCCACAACTGCAGGAAGCGATTCGCTTGATCATGAACCGAAGACAATCGTTGATGCAGATACACGGCAGCACTCCCAAGTAATACTAGCTTCAATGGGTGTTTTATAAGTTGTTGCTTTAAAAAGAGATATTCTTTCCCCACCGGAAGTGGAGCACATTTACTCGTGGCACCAATGGGAGTAATAGTAAGTTGGAAACGGCAATTTCATGTAATGGTGCCTCCATAAAGAACTGGGACTAGACGGACAAAAATTCGAAGCACAGGGGGTGTAAATCCTAAGGCCTTATCCCATGCCACCCATGAAGCTCAGAAGCACGGGAAATCCCACGCTTTCAGGATATCTGCCGAGAATTCGCCACCTTTGCGAAGCCCGACTAAAGGCCACCCGGAATCAGACCCACTGAAGAGGTCAAGGCCATTCAATCGTTTTGATATGAAACGATACTTCCAGGGGTGGCGTCAAGCTGCACTCGCGAGTCTGACAATCATTTCCATCCGGCGGTTTATGACCGGGCTGTAATCGCACAAATTGGCAAACCAGGCGTCGTGATTATCGACGTCCGGCCGACGGACTCATACACGGGCAAGAAATCCGACGAAGCTCGTGCCGGCCAT
>JANMZU010000305.1:0-3626 GCA_031383585.1 Betaproteobacteria bacterium | reverse complement strand
CCATCAGGATGCAATATGCAAATTGCGACGTACTGCAATTCCGACAGCGCCAATGGCAACCGGGCGGTGTGAAGCGGCGACGCGTCGAGGGTCAACGGCGTTGATGGAGTATCTGCCAAAGTCGTTTATCGGCGGTCTTTGCAGGGCAAAAGCGCTTGAAAAGCCGCGCCAATGCTTAATCTAGACGCCAGAATGCAAACAGCCCGCTAGACTTCCATCTAGCGGGCTACGGCGGGTGCGCAGGCGCAAAGCTGCGGCAAACGCAAATCGGCGGGCTACTTGGTGATGATGTCCCGATGCATTGGCGCCAGCACGGCCAACAACTTGTTCTGGGCTCTAAAGGGAACGTTGTTCTTGTCCATGGCAAATTGCAGTTGCTCGACCAGCGCGTTGAAACTTTCCCGGTTAATGCCGAGGTTGGAATGAATCGGTTTCATCTTTGCGCCCCTGTATTCACATGGACCGTTAAGGATGAAGCAAAACTGGTCGACCAGCTGCTCCTTGACATGTTTCTGGTCAGCATTTTCGAAAAAGGACTTGGTGCGAGGATCTTTCAGCAGATTTACCATGAAGTCATCCATGATGGTTGCCAGCCCAGCCTTTTCGCCAAATTCTTTGAAGATACCCGCGTCGTCGCTGAGCCTTACGCCCTCTTGTGCATGCACGTTCGCTGTCAACGTAGCGCCAGCCAGCACGATGCCAACAGCGGTGATGATGATATTCAGTTTTTTCTGCATTGTGTTCTCCAAGGAATGAATTAGAAGCCGACCTGAATAGAAAGGTAGGTGCCCTTCTGCTGGTCTTTGATGACGATGTTGCCGAGGTTGGCGTATGCCAGCGTCACCGAGACGTTCTTGGTTGGGGCCCAGGCGACGAAGATATCGCTCCAGTTACCCTCCTTAAATGCCAGGTGGTCCGGCTTCTGCCTGAATTCAACACCGACGGCCAGATCCTTGCGCAAAAGCAGCGCCGCCGAACCTTCGAACACGGCGTCATACTTGTCGCGCGTGGCGGTACCGAATCCCAGGATGCCGGTCTGGTTTGCCTTGGTGAACCTCACGGTGCCGTTAAGCAATATGCTTTGCGCCAGAAAAATCTTTGTGGCTGAGACATAGTAGTCAGTACCTTTGTCACTCTTCACGCCCAGCGCCCGCAACAAGTCGCCGCGATTGTTTTCCTTGCGTTGAAATCCGATGGCAATCTGCGGTAGCCACGAGTCCTGCTCCAGCACCGCATCGCCCACAAGTTTGACTTTGGCGCCAAAAACGTTTTGGGTAAATTTGTAACCATTCCCCAAACCCAGCCCCCCCCCAACCTGGCGCGTATCAAACTTCTGCTGGGCCACCGAGATCTCGACGCGATCATAGAGCCCAATCAAAGCGCCGGTACTACGAAGCTCATAGTCACTTGAGCGCACGTTAGTGAAAAAAGCATTGGCACCGACTTGATCTTTCGTGCCGTAGCCACCGATAATCGCCCACGGTGTCAAGCCACCACCGGCTGATCCTTCAATGTTGGTAATGCCGCCGGTGAGCAGTAGCTTGCTGCTAGTCGTGAAATCGCTCGTTTGTGCATGAACGTAGGTGCATAGGCCAGCGCTGCAAATGAGTGTCACTATTGCAGCCAATATTGGCGATCGTGCCGCACGACCGTGTTGCTTCTGCATGAGGGCTCCTTTTGGATAAGATGAGTTGATGAATCGCTGAATACGCGAATCCTACGCATGGATTGGCGATGCAGATGTGGATGTAGATGTGAGTGCAGAAAAAAACAATCGCGCCGCGGCCAAACTTGTGAACTGGTTCACAATTTGGCTAGCGCAGATAGGTAACTGGCAGCGACGATGATGAAACTATGAGATCGACTATCACGCTAGCGTTAGTCGGCACGATGCATCCCGCAGCGACAGAATCCGGCTACAATTGCCCCTTAGAAGCAATTAGCGGGCGTCGTATAATGGTAATACCCTAGCTTCCCAAGCTAGAGCCGAGGGTTCGATTCCCTTCGCCCGCTCCAATAAAAAACGGCCCGTTTGGGCCGTTTTATTTTGGTGAGTTTTTTTGCTACGCGAGATCGTTGATCAGTGCAGTTCTGGTCTGGTTGTTCACTTCAACCACCGCGGCATATTGCACATGGTCCACCCCCATCGACAGCGACACGCCGTACTTCAAGGCGGCGGCCATTTCTTCGGTCAGTTCAAATCGCAAGAAATGTACAGCTGACGTCTTGGTCTCGTTCTCACGCTGCAGGTCCTCGTCGGCGATTGCATAGACTTTGCCACTGCCTTCGACCTGTACCCAGGTCCTGTCCTCGATGCCTTTGAGCTTGGTCAGCGCAATGCGCCGCTCGGCTTCATCGACATACTCGATCAGCATGCATTCGGGGACAGACCACCACTATTTTTGAAAGTTTTGAAAATAAATATGGTGCATCCCCTATTAATCCCCGTTTGCCGGAAAAATGATCGCACTGCGGCATGTAGAAATCGCCCGGCTCAGAGAATTGTCTGCAGCCAAGGAGAAAACAGCCGCTGAAAACGCGCTGCGTCAGGCCGAGGCGGAGTTGGCAGAATTCGCACCCGGCACCGCGGTCGGCAAGGCTGGACGCGCACTCACGCAAATCATGGCACCGGCCACTGGTCGAGTGTTGCGGGTGATCGAGGAGAGTGCACGTATCGTCGCCGCTCAGCTCTGAAAGGGGCCAAGGTAAATTGTCTTGGGAAAAATAACGATGCCACTTTTCTCTTCGTATTTCTGGGGCTTTCAAGGCAACTGCGAAAATCTCCTGCGGTACTGATTTCCACCGCCGACGCCAGATTCAGAGCTTAAAAATTTTTGGTGCAACTTTGGCGGCACCTGCCTCCGACCGTGCGGATCGCTTCACCAAATCCGCATCAAGGGTAACGAAATCATCACAACCTTCGCTCAACGCATGATGCAGTGCATCCGCGAAATCCCATCCTTGCGCGGATTTTGCCGATGCCGCGAGAACGGCTGCGCGTTCGCCCATCACGACATTGCCTAGCGCGGCGATACCGGTAATTGCTTGCGCCACCACTTTTGGCCGAAACGCGTACCGTGATCGCAGCACCCACTCCAGCTCAAGCATCACCGTTACGGCAATATATATTTTGTGCTCGCTCAACAGCGCTTCGGCGCGCGCGGACTGTGCGAGATCGTCGCGAACTAGTGCGCGCACCAATACGTTTGTGTCAATTGCGCGCACAACTTAAACTTTATAGTCAGTCACGCGCATGGCGCTAACAGGGATGGCGGGGCCGTCATACTTCAAGAGGGATTGAATCTGCTGCAAGCTCACGGTCTCCTTCTGCGGTGCCCGCGTAATCAGCGCCTTTTTGCCATCCACCTTCACGTTAACCCGCATGCCCGGCTTAAGGCCCAGGGCTGCCCGCACGGCAACGGGCAGCACAATTTGCCCTTTGGTGGAAATCAACACTGCACCCATATTAAGCCTTTAAGAAAGTTTTACTAAGTGGGTATTTTAAGTCTACTTTGCTGACGTGGCAAGTCTGTATGAGTCCGGCCTGCACACAATTGAGCGGCCTGCTCAAGAGATGTATGTATTTACAAAACTCAAGAACTGGCGCGCCTTCGCAGACACAAATG
>JANMZU010000273.1:0-1553 GCA_031383585.1 Betaproteobacteria bacterium | reverse complement strand
CAATTTGGCAGGCATCGGAAATGATGGCGGCGGCGCAAATGGCGGGCTCAAGACGAATGAGTAGCGGGTGATTGCGGTCGCTTAGAATAGCTATCGGCGCGGCCTGCAGACATAAAACGGCTGAAAACCCGCATCATTGCTAGAGTTTGAAAAAATGCGGGGCGTGAGCTCAGGAGTTTAGAGACACACTTGATTTGGCATCCCTGCCCGTCACCCTCGGTCCAGCAAACACACGGCCTCGGCAGCAATGCCCTCACCCCGTCCGGTAAAACCCAGCCTCTCAGTCGTCGTCGCCTTCACATTTACCTGTGACGCATCAACACCAAGATCTGCCGCGATATTGGCGACCATGCTGGCAATGTGTGGCGCCATCTTCGGCGCCTGGGCGATGATGGTCGCATCCAAGTTGCCAATACTAAAACCTTCTGTTGCGATCTTGCCGACGACGACGCGCAGCAACTCCCGACTATCTATTCCCTTGTAGCGGACATCGCTATCCGGAAAGTGCATACCGATGTCGCCCATGCCGGCAGCCCCCAGCAAAGCGTCCGAGATCGCATGCAGCAAGACGTCTGCATCCGAATGTCCCAGCAAGCCACGATCATGCTCGATCTTCACGCCGCCAATGATCAGCGCCCTGCCCGGCACCAGCTGGTGCACATCAAATCCGTGGCCTACGCGAATCTTCATCATCGTCTTAGTCCTCACTCAGAAGCATGCGCGCCAGTTTAAGATCCGTTGCGTACGTCACTTTCAAGTTCGCGCTATCGCCCATCACCAGCTTCGGCTGGTGGCCCAGCGTCTCGATTGCCTGCGCTTCATCGGTTGCCGCCGGACATATCGCCAACGCTTTCAGCAGTAACTGCGACCTAAACATCTGTGGCGTCTGGGCACGCCACAACCGCTCACGTGACAGGGTTTTTTCAACCCGCAAATTACCATCGTCAAACTTTATTGTGTCATTCAGCGGTAATGCCAGCAGCCCGCCAACAGAATCACTTTCCAGCTCATCGATGAACTGTTCAACCAGTTCAGGTCGTATGCAAGGCCGTGCCGCGTCGTGCACCATCACCCAATCGTCTGCGGCAAGTGTCAAACGGCTCGCAATCACGCCAAAACCGTTGACCACGGATTGACTGCGGGAACTGCCGCCTACGTGTGCAGTTGAAACTTTGCTTCCCAATAACGCCCAGTCGGCTGAATAGTTTTGCCAGTGATTATCTTCAGGGGAGAGGATCACGATGATGGCGTCTATGCGCGAGACTTTTGTCAGCGCAAGCAAGGTGTGAAATATCAGCGGATGGCCGGAAATATCAAGGTACTGTTTGGGCAATGCATCACCGAATCGAGTACCGGTACCGGCAGCCGCCACCAACACCATTATTTTTGTCTTCATCATTTTTGTCGTGGGTTACATCGGCCGTTCATGAGAATCGATTATCTCACTGCGATGTAAACATCACGTAAACTGAAGCGGCATTTTCTCGACGGACCCCGAAATTCAAACATCAAAAAACCATGAAGCGCCGCTTGATATTGCGTTCGATGCTGGT
>JANMZU010000267.1:0-4810 GCA_031383585.1 Betaproteobacteria bacterium | reverse complement strand
CGCTGAGCGGGCGGCAGAGGAGAAACTGCTACCGCTGGCGCAGGAAAGAGGTATCGCCGTCATTGTCAATCGGCCATTTGCCGGTGGCGAGTTGTTGCGCCGCCTGCGCGGCACACCGGTACCAGCATGGGCTGCAGAAATTGATTGCACGAGTTGGGCGCAACTGCTACTCAAGTTCGTAATTTCTCACGCGGCGGTTACCTGTGCGATTCCGGCGACCTCACGGGTCGAGCATTTGCGAGACAACATGGCTGCCGGTTCAGGCAGCATGCCGGACGAAAAAATGCGGGCACAAATTGCAGCGAGTGTCGCCTGAAAAAAATTTCCATCATGTCAAACTGTTTATCCAACATGCGCCAACTTTTTTTGAATTTTCTGTGCACGGCGCTGGCGTTCGCTTGTGTGCTCGGCAGTCAGGTGGCCTTTGCGGGCGATCTCGAAGATGCTGAAGCGGCACGCGAACGCGAAGACTATGCGACGGCCGTTGCACTGTTCCGCAAAGCCGCTTCGGCCGGCGATGCCGTGGCTCAATTCAAGCTCGGTGGCATGGTCGCCAGAGGCGAGGGCGTCAAAGCCGATGTGGCTGAAGCGGTCAGCTTGTTGACCAAGTCAGCAAAGCAAGGTTATGCACCCGCGCAGAACAGTCTAGGCGTGCGCTATGAAAAAGGCTTGGGAGTTACTCGCGACCTCGCCCGTGCAGCGGCGCTTTATCAGCAGGCATCGGAACAGCGTTACGGCTTGGCGCAGGGCAATCTCTCCGACTTTTACCTTCAGGGTCTGGGCGTTCCCAAAGACACTGTACTCGCGCACGTCTGGTCGAACCTTGCAAGCGTCAATGGTGAAGCACGCGCGGCGCGAAAGCGCCCAGCGATGGAACGCACGTTCACGCCATCGCAACGCAGCGAAGCTGAGACCAATCTGGGCATCATGTTCGCGCGCGGCCGCGGTGTGGAAAAAGACGCAGAGCGTGCCGCCTCGCTGTTTCAGACTGCCGCCGACCGCGGGTACGTGGTGGCGCAATTTGAACTTGCGGAGAGTTACGACAAAGGCCATGGCATCGCGCAAGACTATAGCCTCGCAGTAAAATGGTACGAGAAAGCTGCCGCGCAGGGCCACGCGCGCGCGCAGATGAGTGCGGCATACATGCTCGAGATCGGCCAAGGTGTGCCGAAAGACGCACGGCGCGCGGTGCACTGGTACCTGCAGGCGGCAGCCAAGGGTGAGGCGATCGCCCAATACAACTTGGGCGCCTTGCTCGCAAGTGGACGTGGCGTGGAGCAGGACAACGTCGAAGCGCTGAAGTGGCTCAATATTGCCGAGGCCAACGGCAGCAAGCAGGCGGCGGAGTCGCGGCGTCTCGTCGAGGGTCTGATCACGCCTGAGCAGATTGCCGAGGCGAAAAATCGAGCGCACGCCTGGAGCAAGCGTAATACCAGGTGAAGTAGGCGACCCTCGGGTGTCGTGGTCCCCTTAGCCACCGCCATCCCACGAATTCGGCCCGCGCTAGAAACTCATGCGCTCTACCTTTCATTTCGTTCTTCGGTCGAAATAACAGTTTTTGAACTACGCGGACCCTGGACCTGCAAAGAGGTCGGGGCTGGCGATGTCGATGTCGATGATTTTCCACCAGTGCGCGCGGTAAGATGACGGGGTTACCGCGCTTGTCCGCGTCTATTCCCATCTCGTCCTTACCAACTTCCGTCAATATGACTCCAACGCAGCGTACGATTTTCGCTTGCCTTATCTTCTGTATTGCCCATCTGCTGCCAGCGCATGCGCAGTCGGTGGACAAGGGTGCAAGCTCCGATGCTGCAGCCAAAGCCGCTCAGGCCCCGCTGCCGACACCATCAGCCTCGGCACGCGATCTTTTCTCGCGTTACAAAGACCGACTGGTGCAGGTACGTGTGCTGCTCAACAGCGCTAACGAGCAGTCTTCGCTGGGTTCAGGATTTGTGGTGCGCGATGATGGACCCAAGGGCGTATGGCTGGTGACGAACTATCACGTAGTCGCATCGCTGGCGATCAATCCTGATAAATTTCGCATCGAGCTGAGACCAACCAGCGAACGCGCCGTCAAGGCGACATTGGTCGCGGTAGACGTGATCCACGATCTCGCGGTACTACGTGCCGAACCGGTCGTTGGGACAGCGTCGTGGCCGGCATTCGATTTGCGCGAGACAGCACTGGTGCAGGGCGAACGAGTGTTTTCGCTGGGCAATCCGCTGGAGCTGGGCTTTCTGATTTCAGAGGGAATTTATAACGGGCCGGTCGAATCGCGAATTTACGAGCAGATGCTGTTTTCAGGCGCCCTCAATTCCGGCATGAGCGGCGGACCGTCTATTGATGATGCCGGCCGCGTGGTCGGCGTGAATGTCGCCACCCGACGCGGCGGCCAACTTCTCAGCTTTTTGGTGCCGGTGCGCTACACCCGCGAATTGCTGGAGCGCGCCTGTCAGGCGCCGCCGCGAAAAGAGTGGCGAACAGAAATCGCCAGGCAGTTGATTGCGCACCAGAATTTTGTGGCGGGAAAGTTGCTGAGTGCCGTGCATGCCGCGCCGACTATCGAGACTGCAGCGTCGAGTAAGGCGCCGTCCAAGCCAGTCGGCAGTAAGGCCAGTGCTGACGTGGAAGGCGTAGTTTCGGCGGCGAGGGCTGGTTTCGCCAGTCAGACGATCGCAGGCCGGGTTGTTCCTACGCTCGATGGCAGCCTGACCAAATGCTGGGCCGGCGGACGCGATGGTGAGCGGCTGCGCTACCAGCGTGACACGCTCGATTGCAGCCTGCGTTCCGAGTTGTTTATCCGGCAAAACTTGCAAACCGGTTACCTGAACATCCGTCACATGCTGCTGCGCAATGACAAGTTGGCGACCCCGCAGTTTCTAGCACTTGGTGCGGTTGGCCGCACGGCATCTTCCTACATGCAATTGGGCACCACGGAAATGACCAGGGCTGAATGTCGAGATGATTTCGTACGCGGTACCGCTCATATCTATCGCGTCGCCATTTGCCTGAAAGCCTATAAGAAGTTTGAAGGTATTTATGATTTCACCGTCACCGCCACCCAGACCGACGACGCGCGCGAACGCATGATCAGTACGTTGTCGATGCATGGAATATCGTTTGAGAACGGTCGGCGATTAAGCGATATGTTTCTGGAGCGTCTGCAATGAGCTGGGTGGTCGAATTGCTGCATCGCGATGGTTCAGTGCTGGCGCGTGTAGCGGTACCTGTCCTTGCGCCAGCCAACTTACCGGTTGCGGGTGAAGAAGTTCGTGCGATTACCATCGGGCGATCACTGGACAACGATATGGTGCTGGAAGATCCGCATTGTGCGGCCCATCACGCGCGCCTTGAAGTCACGGATGACCGCAGTGCACGGCTAGTCGATCTGGGCACGCGCAATGGCATCGTTTCAGCCCGCAACAAACGCGCCGCCATTTTCAACATCAAAAGTGATGAACCTTTTCGCCTCGGTCACACCCTGATTCGAGTGCGGTCCAGCGATTGGCCGCTGGCAGAAGAGCGTTCGCTGTCGCGTTTGCCGGTTTTGCCGTTTGCAATGCTCGGGTTCATCCTGGTGCTGGCACATGGAGCCTGGCAATTATGGCTGGGAGACGTGCAGGAGAAAGCCCCGCAATACTTGTACGGGCTCGGCGGCTTGGCACTGGGGCTGTGCATGTGGAGTGCGATGTACGCCTTGTTTGGTCGCCTGTTCACTGGCGCCGAGCGATTTTTCTCGCATCTGGCCATTGCATCGACCGGCTATCTGGCGGGAACATTGATATTGAATTCCCTCGAGTTGCTCGCGTTTTCTGCGTCCTGGCTTTGGCCAGTGCGTATCACCCAGCCGGTAGTGGTGCTGGTCGCCGCGATGACGGTACGTTTTCATTTGCGCCTCGCCGATCCGCGCCATTGGCGCACGTTGCGCATCGGCGTAGTGGTGGTCGCCACGCTGGCGATCATCATTCCGTTGGCGCAGCACTGGGTTTCCCACCAGCGCCTTACCGACGTGCAGATCATCGGCTCGATCGAGCATCCTGCGCTGCGTCTGGCACAGCCGGTGAGTTTGCAGGCGTTTAGTGCAGCCGCTGAATCATTAAAGGCCCGCGTCGACAATGCGCGAAAGACTGACGAAGACGATGGAGATGCGGCCTTCGGGAATGAGACGATTGAGTGAGGTTGAACCATAGCAATTGGCAACTGATCTGGGCGCAGGCTAACTGAGTCGATTGAGCCGACAATGGCGGCATTCTCTTGCGATACCAAATCTGCCGCCGCCGCAAGGAGATCGTAGTGAACATCCGCCCAATTCAGCCACCCGAGGTTGAAGCTGCCCGCCTTCTGCTCATAGCCAACGGCTGGGACCGACGCGTGGCCAGCACAGCCGAATTTAGTGAATTGCTTTCGCGTTCGCAGATCGTGCTGGTGGCAGTTGAAGGCGACGAGGTTATTGGCTTCCTGCGAGCGCTCAGTGATGGTTTGGCGAACGGCTATATCTCAATGCTTGTTGTGGCCGAGAATCATCGACAGAGGGGTGTGGGACGGGCGCTTGTCAAAGCCGCGATGGGAGACGACAAGCGCATGACCTGGGTGCTGCGTGCCGCACGCAACGGCGCCGCGGGCTTTTACGAAAAGCTTGGGTTCGCGCAATCGGAAGTAGCCATGGAGCGGCCCGGTTTGAAGGTCGCTGGTAACAAGTGAACCTCACTGGCGGGTGCCCGACGAGCATCGAGTGCGTGCTAGCATCGGGAAAAATTTACAACGTGAGGGAAAAATGAAGCTGAAATTGCCGGCGGTACTGTTGTGTATT
>JANMZU010000229.1:0-5504 GCA_031383585.1 Betaproteobacteria bacterium | reverse complement strand
CTTCCCTTGGTGACGCCCACCGCATCCGCCACGTCGTCCATGGTCATGAGGTCGTAGCCGCGGTCGGATAACAGCTTGTTTACGGCGTCGAGAATGGCCTCTTCGCGTGCTTCAAATTGCTGTTTTTTGAAGGGAAGTTTTATTGAAAGCATGCAAATTTGACTTTTGGCGAGCTTATTGATTCAATCTGTGACTGGCTGGTCATAATTTGACCGTCCAGACTCTTGGTTAGATTTTGCCACTATTGCGGGCGAAATCCAAGAACAAAAATTCAGCGGTGGTATCTGACTCCTGCAATGAACACTTTGATGAACTTATGAAAATCGCCGTCATCGGTGCGGGTATCGCCGGCCTTTCTTGCGCATGGTTGCTTGAGAAGCATGCCCTTGGCGCGCATCAAGTGACCTTGTTCGAGCAGGCAGGCGAGCTTGGCGGTCATACCCATACTGTCGATATTGCGGTAGACGGCATCGACTATCCGGTCGATACCGGGTTTCTGGTTTACAACGACTGGACTTATCCGAACCTGATCGCGATGTTCGAACATCTCAATGTTGAGGTGGCAGCTTCGGACATGTCATTTGGTATCAAACTGCTCGATGCTGAAGGCCGCGGGCGGCTGGAATGGTGCGGGTCGGACAATATTTCAAGCGTTTTTGCGCAACCTTCCAATCTGTTCAAGCCCGCCTTCTGGGGCATGCTCAAAGACATGCTTCGATTCAATCGCGAAGCCACTGCGCTCGCCGACGGCAAGCAGGAGATGCGTGGAACATTGGGTGCGTACCTGAATGCCAATGGTTATGGCCACGCCTTCCGCGACTGGTATTTGAAGCCGATGGCCGCCTGTATTTGGTCGACACCATCACAACAGATCGATGAGTTTCCGCTGGCTACGTTCGTCACGTTTTGCCGCAATCACGGCCTGATTTCGGTGAATAATCGGCCACAGTGGCGTACCGTAAAAGGCGGCGCGCGTAACTACGTAAGTAAACTCGCGGGCCAGATTTCGGATATCCGTCTCAGCGCGGAGATAACCCGGGTAACGCGCGAGAGTATTCAGGGCGAGGGCGTCACAATCGACTCTGCATCGGGCTCAGAGCGCTTCGATCAGGTCGTCTTTGCCTGCCACTCCGATCAAGCCATGGCATTGTTTGCGGCCGATTCGGGACCCGAGCAAGCGGTGTTGTCGAAAATTCCCTATCAGCCCAATATCGCAATCCTGCATACTGATCGGCGACTGCTGCCCGACCGGACGCGAGCCTGGGCGGCGTGGAACTATATGGCGTGGCATCCAGATTCACCCCAAGCGCGTAATAGTGTTGACGCAAGCTCGCCAGTATCATTGTCGTACCTCATCAATCGCTTGCAACCCTTGCCCTTCACGACACCTGTGATCGTGACCATGAACCCGCTCATTGCGCCGGACCCCGCGAAAGTGATAAAAACCATTCAGTACGATCACCCTGTCTTCCTGGCCGAAAGCGCGCAGGCCAAGCGTGATCTGCGTGGCCTGCAGGGCAAACGCCACACCTGGTTCGCTGGTGCCTGGACACGCTACGGATTTCACGAGGACGGGCTCATGTCCGGCATAGCGGTAGCCCGCGCATTGGGCGCCGTAGTGCCGTGGGCTACCAATGTGCCAGCCGCCAATGATCTCGTTAGCGCATATCCGGGCGTTGATGCATGACTACGTGGCTCGACAATACAGAGGTGGAAATTTGCACAGGGCGCGTATTTCATAAACGCTTTCGACCCGTTGAGCACAAATTTTCATACAGTGTATTTTTTCTGCGCGTGCCGCTTTCGCAGCTAGCTGCCTTAGGTAATAGGTGGCTGTCCAGAGACCGGTTCAATCTGCTGTCGTTTGCAACCCGCGACTACGGTCCGCGCGATGGTTCAAGCCTGGAAACATGGATGCGCAATTTGCTCAAGCGCGAAGACATCGACACGGCCGATGGTGAGATTGTGCTGCAAACTTTCCCACGCTTGCTCGGATATGTCTTTAATCCTATCAGCGTGTGGTACTGCTTTGACCGGCAAGGGCAGCTGCGCGCAGCGCTAGCCGAAGTCCGCAATACATTCGGCGAATGCCACAACTATCTGGTTGCCCATGATGACCAGCGACCGATTGACCCCAATGACTGGCTCACCTCGCGGAAGGTGTTTCACGTCTCGCCGTTCTGCGAAGTAAAAGGCCACTATCGATTCCGCTTCGAGCAGAATGCCGGCCGTGCTTTTGCCCAGATCGACTACTACGACACAAGCGACACCAGCCTTCCAGACGCCGAGAAACTGATTGTTACCACGTTGCAAGGCACGCCCGAGCCAATGACGTCCAGCACCGCCCTGCGCGCATTTCTCGGCCATCCGTTCATGACCTTTGGTGTCGTCGCGCGCATCCATTGGCATGCGCTGAAACTATGGATGAAAAACGTTCCGTTTTTTACCAAACCCGCTCCCCCCCCTCTCGAAACCACCCGTTAACCGACCTTCCGAACCGCCCACACGCCATGAACACAACCACCAACGACCTTTCATCTCTGCCTTCAGCCGCCACGCTTCCGGCAATTGCCAGACTGTTCTACAGTTTGATGAAGCGCCTCGACCGGGGCTCACTAACATTCACGTCGCCAGAAGGCCATACGACGCTATTTCGCGGCGCCCACGACGGCCCACACGCCGATCTGCGCATTGCCGATTGGGGTGTCGCGAGTGCAGCCATCAAATCTGCCGAGATTGGTGTGGCGGAATGCTATCGAGATGGCAGGCTATTCACCTCCGACATGACGGCATTCCTCACACTTTGCGTGGAAAACGAAAAAGCATTGGAGGCGGTTTTTTACGGCAAACCACTGGTCGCGCTGCTGTTCCGGATCAAGCATCTTCTTCGGGCCAATACCCGTGCCCAGGCGAAGAAGAACATTAGCGCGCACTATGACTTGTCCAATTCGTTTTACAAGCTTTGGCTTGACGACACCATGACTTACTCCAGTGCGGTCTTCAACGGTGACTACACTCAGCCGATGGCGGACGCGCAAACCGCCAAGTACGAGCGCATTTTGGGCATCCTAAAACCTGCAGTGGGAGAGACCATCCTCGAAATCGGTTGCGGTTGGGGTGGCTTTGCCGAGTACGCGGCCAAATCGCGCGGCGTGAAAGTGACTGGCATCACCTTGTCGAACGCGCAACTGGAGTTTGCAAAGCAGCGCATCGCAGCCGCCCAATTGAATGATCTGGTTGACTTGCAATTGATCGACTACCGCGATGTCACTGGACAGTTCGACTATGTGGTTTCGATCGAAATGTTTGAAGCAGTCGGCGAGCGCTATTGGTCGACTTACTTCAAATCGGTTCGCGACCGCCTCAAGCCGAACGGCCGCGCCATGATCCAGTCCATTACCATCGCTGAAGAGGCGTTTCCAGGCTATCGTAAAACCAGCGATTTCATCCGCGAGTATATTTTCCCTGGCGGCATGCTGGCGCCGATCCCCAGATTCATCGCCGATGCCAAAAAGGCCGGTCTCGCGGCTGGAGAGCCGTATTGTTTCGGCATCGACTATGCGGAAACGCTCAAATGGTGGCTACATCGAGTTAACGCCAAAGTGGCCGAGATCAAGCCGATGGGGTTTGATGAAAAATTCCTGCAAATCTGGCGCTTCTATCTCTGCTATTGTGAAGCCGGATTCCGCACCGGCAGGACCAATGTCATGCAGCTGGAATTGACTCGCGAAACTTGAGGAGACGCCTGTGAGGCTATTAGTACACCGATTTTTGAGCAGCATGCTCGGTACGGCGCTGCTGCTTTCGGCCCTCGGAAGTCAGGCCCAGACATTGCCAGAATTGATTTCCCGCGACCTGATGGGACTGGCCATCCGTGGCGACGCGACGATGCGTTTCTTCGGTTTGAAGGTATACGACGTGCGTCTGTGGACACAGATGAAGCCGTTCACACACGGCGAACCGTTTGCAATCGAACTTGTATATGACCTGAATCTGAATGGCAAGGACATCGCTGAACGGAGCGTCAAGGAAATGCGCTTGCAAGGCTACGAAGATGAGTCAAAGCTGAAGCGGTGGGGCGAGCAGATGGCGAGGGTTTTTCCTGACATCAAGAAAGGCGACACGTTGATCGGCGTGTCCATACCCGGCAAAGAGGCGCGATTCTACGACCGTGAAAAGCTCATCGCGGCAGTGCCTGATCCCGAGTTCGCGAAGGCATTTTTCGATATCTGGCTTTCCGAAAAATCCAGTGAGCCGAAGATGCGACTTAAGCTGCTCGGCGCCCAATAGCCTCTCGAATATTGCCGCGAGTTTATTATGTCTAGGCCTGCCCCTGGTGCCACCACCCGCACGTCCACATGGCGTCTGCTCGCATACAGCCTCACCAGTATTCCCCTGGCGATGGCAGCGCTGCCGATCTACGTACACGTCCCCAAATTCTATTCCGATGTCGTCGGCTTGAATCTCATCGCCATCGGCGGCCTACTCCTCGCCGCACGCGTTTTCGATGCGATTCAGGATCCACTGCTGGGCTACTGGAGCGACCGCTACCGTGACGCGCGCATGGGTCGCATGCTTTGGGTGATCATTGGCACACCGTTTCTTGCGGCAGGCATGTACGGCCTGTTTCATCCGCCACAATGGGATCAGAGCTTGATGGCCTGGTGGCTGGTGGCGATGTTGTTTCTGGTCTATACGGCGTTCAGCATGCTGCAGATCAGTTATCAGGCTTATGGCGCCGAAATTTCTGATCATCCGGTAGAGCGCACACGTGTTACGTCTTGGCGCGAGGGCTTGGGGCTGATTGGCGTATTCCTGGCGGCCGCGCTACCGGAGATTTTGTCCAAGCAGCACGGACAGCGTCAGGGCTTTGCAGAGTTCTCGACCATCTTTGTCCCGCTGCTGTTTTTGATGGTGGCCGCAACCGTCATGTTCTCGCCGCGCGCCGTGGCCCGCACTGAAGCCGCCACCAAAGACGCCCTGCGGGCAATGTGGAAACCGCTGAACAATCCGTTGTTCAAAAAACTGCTGATCATCTTTGTATTCAACGGCATTGCCGCTTCTATTCCAGCCACACTCGTATTGTTCTTCATCGACGATGTCATCAAGGCGCCGCAGCTCTCCGCCCATTTTCTGATCGCCTATTTCGCTGCGGGAGCGTTTGGCATGCCGCTATGGGTAATTCTCTCGGCGCGAATCGGCAAGGGCCGCGCGTGGTGCGTGGGCATGGTGGTATCCATCGTTGCATTCGTCTGGACGTTCACGCTCGGCTCCGGCGACACTACGGCCTTCATGATCATCTGCATATTGTCAGGGTTGGGCCTGGGCGCCGATCTGGCGTTGCCGCCCTCCATACTTGCTGATGTTATTGATGATGATGACAAGCGCGGACTGGGACGTAACGAAGGCGCGTATTTCGGTCTGTGGAATCTGGTCACGAAAATGAATCTGGCCTTGGCGGCGGGCATCGCATTGCCTACGCTTGCGCTGCTCGGCTACAAGCC
>JANMZU010000187.1:0-1681 GCA_031383585.1 Betaproteobacteria bacterium | reverse complement strand
CCCCAAAGGCCTGTTTCGGGAGAGAACTCGAACATTTGTGGTTTTTCTATGCGAGTGGAGACGACGCTCAGAGAGAGCCAAGCGAAACAAGTTCCCTGTTTATTGTGGGTGTCAGCGCATTCTAGCCTCGTAAGCGTTGGGCGGTCGCAATTGAGCTGATCCGGGTCCGTTCAAGGCGCACAGAAAGTGCATTGTTGAATCAATGTGCCAGGCGCCCATGACGCCTCTTTATGAGGTTTCCAATTGGCGCTTATGGCAATCTCCCAAAACGCCGTCTTCCCCGTGCAGGCCGGAAGGGAGGCGGGAGGTGAGGCGGGAAAAACTGGAGGCGCGACAGGCATGAGCGTAACAGTGGAAGTGTCCGCCAGCGCGATCTGTCAAAGCTGGATCGTGAACGGGAGTGCGACAGGAATGGCGTCCGCCTTTTCCTGCCGTCCTGCAGATTCGTCGGTGTTCGGAAAGTCAAGCCGGTGCGTGGACCGTGTAAGCAAACACGGGTTAGCGCGACTCATTTGCTTGGATCGACGATCCGAAGTAATCTATGGCCGTTTTCCCACATACTAATTACTCTCAGGAATTCAAATGAAACTCTCAACCCGTGTATTCGCGCGTCTTGTGCTTGGTGCCACTGCCGCCGGCTTTGTGCAAGTCGCCTCCTCCCAAACCCCAGGCCCAGACAAGCTGGTTGACGCCCTCGAAGGCGTATTCGGCAAACAAGCGGCTCGCCGCTCCGGCGCAAAAGGTGTTTGTGCAACAGGCTTTTTTGTCGGCTCACCAGACGGGCGCAAATTGACGTCTTCCGTCATATTCGGCGGCCAGGAGATTCCAGTGATTGCGCGTTTTTCGGTTGGCGGGGGCAACCCCAAAGCCAGCGACAAAGCCAAAAGCGTGCGCGGTCTGGCATTGAAATTTAGTGGGCCGGGCGGCGAATCGTGGCAAATGTCAAATATTTCTGCACCGGTATTCTTCGTCAACAGCCCTGAGAATTTCGTCAAGTTTTTCGAAGCGCGCCGGCCGGACCCTGCTACCGGGCGCCCCGATGCGGCAAAAGTAAAGGCGTTCAACGACAGCCATCCCGATACGAAGCCGCAAATCGACTGGTTGGCCAAAGCACCGGTGCCGGCGAGCTATGCGGCGGTAAATTATTGGGGCACGAATGCGTTCACATTTACGCCGCCGGGTGGAAAGAAAGTGTTCGGCAAATGGGTGTTCGAGCCTGCCAAGGGGCAGCAGGGCCTGACCGAGGACGAGCTCAAGCAGTTGCCGGACGATTTCCTTGCAGATGAACTTCGTCGACGCGCCGTCGGCGGCGGTATCGCATTCGATTTCAAGGTCCAGATCGCCGAAGCAGGTGATGTCGTTAATGACGCGACCGTGCCACTCCCGTCAAACCGCAAAGTGGTGACAGCTGGCCGTTTGGTGATTGACAAGGTGGAGGCGGGCAATGGTGGCGCCTGCGACAGGGTCGTTTACAACCCGCTAGTGCTTCCAAAAGGGGTGGGCACGTCTGACGACCCAACACTTATTGCGCGACCGGCAGCCTATGCAGTCTCGTTTAGTCGGCGCGTGACCCCATAGCAGTAAACACCGGGGTGGCGGCCGCACCAACTTTAAGCGCAAGATGCTCCGCGAAATGCGCCGCCACCATCGCATACAGTATCGGCGAGGGATGAAAACCATC
>JANMZU010000162.1:0-10037 GCA_031383585.1 Betaproteobacteria bacterium | reverse complement strand
GGCCGAGCCGGTGGTGGAGCCTCTCATCGAAGAAGTGGCGGCGCTTGATGTTAGCCGGCCGCAGACGGAAGAAGTTTGGTTCCCTCCAGCGGAAGATGTCACAGAACTACCGACGATTGAATCGACTCCTGATGCGTCAGTCTCTGAGCCTGCATCGCCGATTATTGATTCAGAAGTTGCGCCTGAGACAGCGCAGTTGCCCCCGGTCGACGAGCCAGCTGCCTACCCGGAACCCGCTACCGCATTCGCTGTGGCCGCCATCGGGACGGCAGTCGGTTTGGTGGCAAGTTTGCCAAGCGACGTTGAGCATCCGCCGTTCGAAGCTGCTGTACCTGCGCCAGCCCCACCTTTGTTTGTTGCCGCCCCTGCGCCCGCGCCTACACCTGCACCCGTAGCTACACCCGTGTTCACCCAACCAATCGAGACGGCGTTTGAATCAGGCAAAGAAAAGCGCCGGATTGAAGACGATATTGATGCGGATCTACTCCCCATTTTCCTTGAGGAGGCGAAAGAGATCGTTCCGCAGGTGGGTGATGGCATGCGCGCCTGGCGGGCAAAACCGGCCGATCACTCACCCGTGATCGAGTTGGCGCGGCATTTTCACACACTCAAGGGCAGTGCCCGCATGGCCGGGCTAATGCGCCTTGGAGAATTAGCGCACGTTATCGAATCCAAAATGATCGTGATGGACGCCGAGGCAGCACCGGCGACGGCGCGGTTTGACGACATCGATGAGCATTTTGACCGCCTCATCGGTGCACTTGATCGATACAATGCCGGCGAGTTGACGGCGCCAATTGAAGTTCCAGTCGCCGATGTCTTCGAACACCAAAGAGACAAGCCGACGACAATCGCTGTCATGGCAGCTGCCGCGCAGGCTGTCCGCGACGAGGCGGCCCCAGAGGGACGCGAGCGCCAGTCGCTGTTGCGCGTCAACGCAGACATTATCGACCGCTTCGTCAACGAGGCTGGCGAGTTGTCGATCGCGCGCTCCCGTGTCGAACAGGAAATGTTGACGTTCAAGCAATCGTTAATCGAGCTGAACGAAAATATTGCGCGCATGAAGGCGCAATTGAGAGAGGTCGAAATTCAGTCCGAGACGCAGATTCAGTCGCGCATTAAGGATGCTGAGGAGCATGGCGCAGCTTTTGATCCGCTCGAATTTGACCGTTTCTCGCGCACCCAGGAGCTAACCCGCTTCATGGCCGAAAGCCTCAACGACGTTGTGACGCTGCAATTGTCGCTGCAAAAGAACCTCGATGAAACTGAATCCGCACTGATACAGCAATCGCGCCTCAATCGTGATCTGCAGCAGGGACTAATGAGTGTTCGCTTGGTGCCGTTGGGCAACTTGCAGGATCGTTTCTATCGTCTCGTGCGCCAGACAGCCAAAGAGCTTGAGAAAAAATCCAACCTTGAGTTCCGCGGTGTGCGCGTCGAGATCGATCGCTCCGTACTAGAGAAAATCACGCCGCCGTTCGAGCACCTGCTGCGTAATGCCGTCGCACACGGCTTGGAAATGCCCGCTGATCGAGCGGCTAAAGGCAAATCCGAAATCGGTGAAATTACCATCGACGCCCAGCAGGTCGGCAACGAGGTCGTACTTACGCTGTCCGATGACGGCGCCGGGCTGAATTTTGCGCGGATACGCGAAAAAGCAATCGAGCAGGGTTTGCTCGGCGCTGATGCCGAAGTCAGCGAAGCGCAGCTCACACAGTTTATTTTCATGGCCGGGTTTTCGACCGCCAAGGAAGTCACCCAGGTATCGGGCCGCGGCGTAGGTATGGATGTGGTGCGCAACGAGATCGTCTCTCTCGGTGGTCGCATCGATATCGCCTCCAACGAAGGCCGTGGGACCACCTTTACCATTGCGCTGCCGCTAACGCTCGCCGTAACACAGGCCGTTATGGTGGTGGTTGGCGATGTTCAATACGCAATTCCGTCGGTGATGATCGAGCAGGTCCAGGAATACAAAGGCAAGCGTTACGAACCTTTGTTGGAAATGAACGAGATCGAATGGAAGGGCATCAAGTACCCATTGCGATCAATGGCAGCCTTGCTCGGTGGAAAGCCGACGGTCTCGGCACAGCGCAAGGCACTGGTTATTTTGGCAAAGAGTGGTCAGCAGCGCGCAGCCGTACAAGTCGACCAGATCATCGGCAACCGTGAGATCGTCGTGAAAACCATCGGCCCCCAGCTGGCGCGCCTGATCGGTGTGGCCGGCGCGACGGTGACTGGCTCGGGACAGATCATCCTGATAATTAACCCGGTGCAGTTGCACTTCCGTGAAACAGCGACTGTCAGTATAGAAAGAGCGCAGGCACAAGCAATCGAGTTCACCTCCGATGAGCAGACACTTGCCGCAGCAAGCCTGGAAGCAGCGCCCGCGCATGAAGAGATAAAAGGACCGTCGCTAGGTGAGGCCATCGCTGCGGCTGCGCCCGCAGCTGGCGAGGTCGCGTCGGCAAGCGCATTGCTGGTACGGACTGTGCCGCTGGTGATGGTCGTGGACGATTCGCTGACGGTGCGAAAAATTACCAGCCGCATGCTGTTGCGCGAGGGCTTTGAAGTCGCGACTGCAAAGGACGGCGTGGACGGCCTTCAGCAGCTGCAGGATATCGAGCCGGACATCATCCTGCTGGATATCGAAATGCCGCGCATGGATGGTTTCGAGTTTGCGCGCAACGTCCGGGCTGATGCAAAAACCAAGGGCATTCCGATCATCATGATCACCTCCCGAACTGCGGACAAACACCGTAATCGCGCCTTGGAGTTGGGCGTGAATGAGTACATGGGCAAACCGTATCAGGAAGAACAGTTGCTGGTGATGATCCGCAATTTCACCAAGGCTCGCACAACGGCGGCATAGCGACAGGCTGCTTTGAAAGCAGTTCTAACCTGGGGCTGAAGACCCTTTATCCGCGCGGCGTTCCGGGCATTTATCCTCTGCGAGCCGCGCCAATGTTGGTTTTTGTACAGCAACTAATGCGCTGCCCAGTCTACGAAGCCCGTGGCGGCTAATGCCAGCACCAATAGTCCAAAGCCGATCCGGTACCAGGCAAAAATCGTGAAGTCGTGCGAAGACACATAGCGGATCAGCCAGCGCACCACGACGAATGCCGATAAGAAAGCCGTAACAAAACCTACGCCGAAAACCGGCAGATCGGTTGTTGAAAGTACGTCGCGCGCCTTCCAAAGCGAATAGCCAGTGGCGCCAAACAGTAGCGGCACAGCGAGAAAGAATGAAAACTCGGTCGCGCACTTGCGTGACAGGCCAAAGAACATCCCGCCGATGATGGTAGCGCCGGAGCGAGACGTACCGGGAATCAGCGCCGCGCATTGCGCTAGACCGAGCTTCAGCGCCAGCAGCGGTGAAATCAAATCGACCGAATCGACGGGTTGCACGTTCGCTTGCACGCGATTTCGATACCAGCGTTCCGCAAATAGAATGATGACGCCACCGATGACGAACGCCAACGCGACGGGCGCGGGTTTGAATAAATAGACCTCGATATGTTTCTTGAACAGCAGCCCCAGCACTACTGCCGGCGTGGTGGCGATGATCAGATTCAAAGTGAATCGCTGAGCCAATGCGTTGTCGGCGATGCCCGAAAATGTCGCAATAAATCGTCCGCGGTATTCCCAGCAGACCGCCAGAATGGCGCCCGGCTGAATTGCAATCTCGAAAACTGACCGGATGTGGCTGGGGAAATTCAGCCAGGTGCTGGCGAGGATCAGATGCCCGGTTGATGAAATCGGCAAGAATTCAGTCAATCCTTCGATGATGCCGAGTATGGCGGCTTTGAGCAGCAGTATTGGGTCCAAGATAATTTCGGGCTAGTTACTTTTCGGGGGGAGGAAATTACTGAGCGATCGCGATTATAGGCGGCGTGAGCCACCGCGCCGATTACTTGACCTTCAATACGATCGCATTTGCCCTGACTTCAATTCGCTCGGGTTGGTAACGCACGCCATACCGGCTCAGGTCTTCGGGCTTAAACGTATACAAGGCTTTGTCTTCCACAGAGTCTTTGGCAAAGTTTGTCGCCGCCTTCGCCAATCCAGCCGACAAGGCATCGGACATGCTGTCGAAACGAATCTGGTCCACTCTTGCGTCTCGCAGGAACAGAGATTGCGACGTAGCGACGTATTCTGGCCGTCCGGAAATTTTCAACGTGCCAATGACACTGCGATTGCTCAGCGCGAGCTTTACGCTCACATCGAAGCTGGCGACGATGCGCTGCTCGTCCGGATTCGTCTTCACCTGCGGTCGCGACAACGTCACGTCCAGCAGGCCCCCGACGCTTCTTTCAACAGGAAAACGGCGGGCCATCTTTTGTGTGAGCTCTTCGGCGGTCATGCTTATTTCGCCAGACAAAAACGGCAGGTATGAACAGCTAGCCAGCGAAAGCGCTGCAAACAGCGACAAGAAAAATCGGGTCATGGACGAGCTAACGTGAGACGGGAATAAAGGCCGCGCCGGATCACTAGAGTTGACCATAGGCGCGAATGCGTTCGAGCACAAAACTGCGGAATTTTTCCGGCATTTCCAGCGCCGCGTTTTCAAAGATGGTGCCTACGTTATTGGCATCAAAGGCGCCATCTGCCACAAACAACGCACTCATGGCGCGCCCCGGCTTGTCTTCTGGCGCATCAACACCTTCATGCGAATAGCCGGCCTCCGGAGACCACCGCAGCGCGCGTTCCTTGCCCAGCTTGGCATAGCAAAGCTGAAATCCTTGTAAGGTGCCATCGGTACCTTCCCAAGTGTATAGATCGAAATAATCGTCGTGAAACCAGCGGCGATGTTTGCCGCTTTCGTATTGTTTGACTTCCTTGATTTCGTTCAGCATATGGACCCCTGTATTAATCCGTCAGGGTAGGTCAACGGACGCGAAATTGCTGTGAAGCACTACACTGCGACCACCCCGCAACCTCGCGGAGCTGTAACGACGGCGCGGGTTCAAACGTTCTATTTGGCGACCAGCGCACGCAGCTTTTCAGGCTCGTCAGCTTTGAGTATGCGCGTGGCAATCGGCAGAATGTCGGGCAGGTTAGACATGAGCACACGTTGTTTGACCAGCAGCAAATTGGCTGGGTGCATGGAGAAATCGCGCAGCCCGAAGCCCAGCAGAAGGCGCGTCAACTGCACATCGCCCGCCATTTCGCCGCACACGGTCACGGGTACGCCGGCGTCGTTAGCCTGGCGGATGACACTGGAAATCAGCATCAGCACCGCCGGATGCAGAGGATCATATAGATGGGCAACAGTATCGTCGGTACGGTCAATGGCCAGGGTGTACTGGATCAGATCGTTGGTGCCAATAGAGATAAAGTCGAGGTGCTTCAAGAACATCGGCAGCGCGATGGCGGCAGCCGGGATCTCGATCATGCCGCCGACCAGGATATTGTCGTTGAATTTTTTGCCCTCCACCTTCAGCTGTTCCTTGGCGCGCGCAATGGCGGCAAACGTCTGCGTGATCTCATTGGTCGAGACCAGCATCGGAATTAAAATGCGGATATCGCCAAATTTCGAGGCGCGCAAAATGGCACGCAGCTGCGTGTTGAAGATCAGTGGCTCGGCAAGACAATAGCGGATGGCGCGAAGACCTAGGGCCGAATGTGCCGGCCCTTGATCGGGGCCGCCCAGCGATTTATCCGCCCCGATATCCAGCGTGCGGATTACGACTGGCTTGCCCTTCATGCCCTCAGCAACATGCTTATAGGCTTCAAACTGTTCTTCTTCTGTCGGTAAGTCTTTGCGATTCATGAACAAAAACTCACTGCGGAACAGTCCGACGCCCGAGGCGCCTGATGCCCTGACGCTATCCAGATCGCCTGGCAGCTCAATGTTGGCGTGCAGTTCTACGTGGGTGCCGTCCAGCGTGTCGGCCGATGCGGTTTTTATCCTCGCCAGCTTCTGGCGCTCGAGCTTCCATTGGCTTTGCTTCAAGCGGTATTCGGCGAGAACCGTTTCGTCGGGCTCCACGATCAGCACACCCTGGGTGCCATCGATGATGATCAGCTCATCCTCGCGCACCAGCTCCCGGGACGTATGCAGTGCGACGATGGCGGGGATCGCCATACTGCGGGCGAGAATGGCGGTGTGAGAGGTCTGCCCGCCCAAATCCGTCACAAACGCGGCAACATGATGATCCTTGAACAGAATGACGTCGGCAGGGGAGAGGTCGCGCGCGACCAGAATCGTGTCTTCATTACGGGCACGCAATTTCTCCGGCACCACGCCGCCTTGGCCGGTCAATGCAGCCACGACGCGTTCTGCCACTTGACGCACATCGGTTTTACGTTCCCGCAGGTATTCGTCCTGCACTTCCGCGAAGTGAGCAAGCAGTTCGTCGAGCTGCATCTTCAGCGCCCACTCGGCGTTACAGGCTTCCCGCTTGATGATTTCACGCGGCGCCTCGGAAAACGTGGAGTCGTCAAGGATCATCCGATGCACCGTCACAAAGGCGGCCATGTCGCTGGTAGCATCACCACGTTGCGTGGTCTGCAGACCGCGCTCGAGTGCGTCGAGCTCTGCGCGCACCTGCTTAACCGCCTTGTCGAAGCGTTTGACCTCGCGCCCGATGAACTCTTCCGGAATCGAATAGTGATCGACTTCCAGCGATGCGCTGGTCAGCAAATGCGCATGACCGATGGCGATGCCACCGCTGACGCCCAGACCATGCAGGGTGAAGCTCACCAGCTACCCCGGAAACACAGCCACTGGTGCGGCTCGTAGGCCAAAAGCCTTCGTAGGGGCGCGCCAGTGCTTGTGGTTGGCAAATTTATCCGCACTATTCGCCCTCGCCAAACTTGCCGTGGATCAGCGCTACCACAGCCGCCATTGCTTCGGCCTCGTCAGCCCCGTCGGTCTCCAACTCAAGCTTTGAGCCTTTTCCGGCAGCCAGCATCATTACCCCCATGATCGACTTGGCGCTTACCCGTTTGCCGGCCTTGGACACGAAAACCGCACTCTGGAATCCGCCCGCTGTCTGGGTGAGTTTTGCCGAGGCGCGAGCATGCAGACCCAGCTTGTTGATGATCTCTATTTCCTGTTTCAGCATGATCAGCAATCCGCCTCTACGGCCATGCGAATCACGCCTTCATGTGCGGCAGCCAGTGTTTTCTGGATCAGGATTTCCATGCTTTTCTCGCGATAGGTCAGGGCTTTGATAAGCATCGGCATACTGATTCCGGATACGCCCTGTACACGTTCCGGCACCAGCAGATTGCAGGCGATGTTTGAAGGCGTCGCGCCGAAGATATCCGTCATCACCAACACCCCTTGTCCCTGGTCGAGGAAACGGATCAGGTCGCGGCCCTGCGGCAGCAGCGCTTCTGGTTCGTCGTGTACCGTCACACCCAGCTGGCGCAGATATTGTGGTCGCTTACCCATGACGTGGCTGGCGCAATGGATCAGACTCTCGCCTAGCGTGCCGTGTGCAACGATCAAGATACCGATCATGTTGAAAATCAGAAATGCGATGGTGCTATTTTAGCCGATGGCTAATGGGAGACTGTCAAGCCGCCACCGCATGCAGCGTCGGCGCCGCCTCACACGCCCGCTCCTTCGGAAAAATGGCGCTAAATTGCGTCCCGTGCCCGTCCATTGCTCTGGAGCTTTGAATATCAAGGCGACCGCCGTGTCGGATCAGCACGTGCTTGACAATAGCGAGTCCCAATCCGGTACCACCCGTCGCCTGTGAGCGGCCGCGGTCAACCCGGTAAAACCGCTCGGTGAGACGCGGTAAGTGCTCGGGCGCGATGCCCTCGCCGGTGTCGGCGACACAAAACCATGGCTGCCCATCGCGCAATCCCCAGGTAATGTTGATGGCGCCACCTGCTGGCGTATAGCGCACCGCATTGGTAACGAGATTACTGAATGCGCTGGTGATTTCATCGCGGTTTCCCAGCAGCCAGATCTCATCCGTCGCTACTGCGATGGTGTGTTGACCACGCGACAATTGTTCAGCGTCGCGGCATAGCGACTGCACCAGATCTGGCACATTGATTGGCGCCTCCGCCAGCCGATGACTCTCGTCTTCGAGGCGGGACAGGGTGAGCAGGTCTTCAACCAACCGTTGCATGCGTACCGTTTGCGCCGTCATATGTGTCAGCGCTTTTTCGAGCAGCACCGGGTTGTTGTTCCCTGAGGCTGAAACGTTGGTAATGGTCTCCAGGAAGCCCGACAGCACGGTGATCGGGGTGCGAAGTTCATGGGAAACATTGGCGACAAAATCACGCCGAACGGTTTCCAACCGCTCGCGCTCGGATACATCGCGGGATAGCAATAGCATCTGCGCATCACCGAACGGCACCAGTTGAACGGTGAAGACCATTTCCCTCGCTGCCCCGCTGGCTACTAAGCGCGAAAAGCTCAACGTCAGTGGTGCCCCGTACTGCCGCGCATTCAGATATTCGATGAATTCCGGATAGCGAATCAGATAGGTGATGGTCTGCATCTGGTCGTTTTTGCGCGAAATGTTCCAGTGCGCCTCGGCAGTCGGATTGAGCCAGACGATGTTGTAAGCGTTATCGAGCATCACGGCACCATCGGGCAAGACGGATGCCGCCTGCTGAAAATTCGACAAAGCAGCTTCCAGCGACTCGCGGCTGAGACGTTCATCCCGCAACATCCGATAAAGCTGAATCAGGACATCGCCCCACAGGCCGTCGGCGTCCGGCAGCGTCGCCGCTTTGGGGTCACGCAGCCATTCTGAAAGTTGTGCGAGTTTCCAGGCGTAATAGCCGAACGCGGAAAACGCCACCAGCCCGGCGGCGGCCTCTCCGACCTCGCGACCACCGATCCCGCCTGCGAAAAGGCCAACCGCAGCGGCGATAGCGCCGACACGCAGCAGCGACACCAGCAGGAATCTGGCGGCAGGCGTCAGAGCAAAGGCGGCGGAAACAGGCTGGTGGGAGGGCATGGCAGCACTATGTTACCGCCATCGGTGGCAGCGCGTACTCAGTCTTTGGCAAATCGATAGCCACTGCCGCGCACGGTCTGAATCAGCACCTCGTGTTTCGAAGGCGACAGCGCAGCACGCAAGCGGCGGATGTGCACATCGACGGTACGCTCCTCGATGAAGACATGATCGCCCCAGACAAAGTCGAGCAACTGGGTGCGCGAGTAGACTCGTTCCGGATGCGTCATGAAAAAGTGCAGAAGACGAAATTCAGTCGGCCCCAAGCTGAGTGTTTTGCCGAATCCGCTTACTTTGTGTGATGCCGGGTCCAGCCTCAGGCCGTGGACGTCGATGACATCCTCGGTCAGTTCCGGCGCACGCCGCCGAAGCACCGCCTTGATGCGTGCTTCGAGTTCGCGCAGACTGAACGGCTTGGTAATGTAATCGTCGGCTCCCGATTCCAAGCCTTTTAGCTTGTCTTCCTCTGCGCCCTTCGCAGTCAACAAGATTATGGGCAGCGACTTGGTACGCGAATCCGCGCGCAGTTTTTTTGATAGTTCGACGCCGCTGATGCCCGGCAACATCCAGTCGAGCAACGCCAGATCGGGTAACTCGTGCTGGATATGTTTTAGCGCTTCCTCGCCGCTGCCGTGCGTCAGCACACGATAACCGCCCATTTCGAGATTAATCTGGATCAAGTCCTGGATGGCTGGTTCATCTTCGACCACCATGATTGTCGGGTTCATCGTCAGCTCACTTCATAGATTAGTGCCAGATTGAAGCATATTTCAGCACCGTGACAGTTTCGTGACGAGCTTAGGGATGCGTGGTCAGTCAGCATGCGCGGTATCATTCAAGTCCAGCACAACCACAACACAGGTATATGTCCGGCTTGACCCCCACCTCCCCGCGTCCCACCGATATCAAGCTTCACCAGAAATCCCGCGAACTCGAAGTCGTGTTCGACGATGGCAAAACCTTTCGCTTCAGTTGCGAGTTTTTGCGCGTCTATTCACCCTCGGCCGAGGTTCGTGGCCACGGGCCGGGGCAGGAGGTATTGCAGGTCGGCAAAAAGAGTGTTGAAATCAAGGCGATCGAACCTACCGGCACTTACGCGGTCAAATTGGT
>JANMZU010000152.1:0-4023 GCA_031383585.1 Betaproteobacteria bacterium | reverse complement strand
GGCGGCGATGACTTCCACGCCGGCCAAGCGCACGCCCTTCGCGGCCCAGTCGCGCGAACTGCCTTGGCCGTAGTCGGCGCCGGCCACGATGATCAGCGGCTGCGCGCGGTCGAGGTAGGTTTCGATCGCTTCCCACATCCGCATGACCTTACCTTCGGGCTCAACGCGTGCCAGCGAGCCTTTCTTGACCGCACCATCGACCACCACCATTTCGTTCATCAGTTGCGGATTGGCAAACGTGGCGCGCTGTGCGGTGAGGTGGTCGCCGCGATGGGTGGCGTAGGAATTGAAGTCCTCTTCGGGCAGGCCCATCTTCGCCAGATACTCGCCTGCCGCACTGTTGGCCATAATGGCGTTCGACGGCGACAGGTGATCGGTGGTGATATTGTCCGGCAACACCGCTAGCGGGCGCATGCCTTTGAGGGTGCGCTCTCCCGCCAATGCACCCTCCCAATATGGCGGACGGCGGATGTAAGTGCTCTGCGGGCGCCAGTCGTATAGTGGTTTGGCTCGCGCACCGGCAGCACCGCGCTCTTCAAACATGGGGATGTACACCGCGCGGAACTGCGAAGGCTTCACGCTCTTGGCGACGATGGCATCGATCTCTTCATCGTTAGGCCACAGATCCTTCAGCAGGATCGGTTTTCCGTTCGCGTCATTGCCGAAGGAGTCGCGTTCGATGTCGAAACGCACCGTACCGGCGATGGCATAGGCAACCACCAGCGGTGGCGAGGCGAGGAAAGCCTGCTTGGCGTAAGGATGAATCCGACCGTCGAAATTGCGGTTACCCGACAACACGGCCGTCGCGTACAAGTCGCGGTCGATGATCTCTTTCTGAATGACAGGATCGAGCGCGCCAGACATGCCGTTGCAGGTGGTGCAGGCGAAGGCAACAATACCGAAGCCAAGCTTTTCCAATTCGGTTTTCAGGCCAGCTTCTTCCAGATACAGCGCTACCGTCTTGGAGCCAGGTGCCAATGAGCTTTTCACCCATGGCTTGCGGGTAAGGCCAAGGCGATTGGCGTTGCGCGCCAGTAGTGCCGCCGCAATAACATTGCGCGGATTTGAGGTATTGGTGCAACTGGTAATCGCCGCGATGATGACTGCGCCATCGGGCATCAGCCCGGGCTGGTCTTCCCAAGCGCCAGCGATGCCTTTGCTCGCGAGGTCAGTCGTTGAGACGCGCGCATGGGGATTTGATGGCCCGGCCATCGTGCGCACCACGCTGGAGAGGTCAAACGCCAGCGTGCGCTCGTAAATTGCAGTGTTGAGATCGTCGGCCCACAGACCCGCAACCTTTGCATAGGTCTCGACCAATTTCACCTGCTCGTCGCTGCGACCAGTGAGGCGCAAATAGGTCAGGGTCTGCTCGTCGATGAAGAACATCGCTGCCGTCGCGCCGTATTCCGGTGCCATATTCGAAATCGTGGCGCGGTCGCCCAGTGTGAGTGATGCAGCGCCTTCACCGCGAAATTCGAGATAGGAGCCGACCACTTTCGACTTGCGCAGAAACTCGGTCATCGCCAGCACGATGTCGGTCGCGGTGATGCCCGGTTGCCGTTTACCGGTGAGCTCTACGACGACGATTTCGGGGAGGCGCATCCATGAGGCACGACCCAGCATCACGTTCTCGGCTTCGAGTCCGCCGACACCGATTGCGATTACACCCAATGCGTCGATGTGGGGCGTATGGCTGTCAGTGCCAATACAAGTGTCAGGGAACGCCACGCTATTCTGTGCCTGGATAACTGGCGACATTTTTTCCAGGTTGATCTGGTGCATGATGCCGTTGCCTGCCGGGATCACGTCCACGTTGTCGAAAGCGGACTTGGTCCATTCGATGAAATGGAAGCGGTCTTCGTTGCGACGATCTTCGATGGCGCGATTTTTGGTGAACGCATCAGGATCGAAGCCACCACACTCTACTGAGAGCGAATGATCGACAATCAGCTGTACTGGCACGACGGGGTTCACTTTCGCCGGGTCGCCGCCCTGGTCCGCGATAGCGTCACGCAGACCGGCCAAGTCGACCAGCGCAGTCTGGCCGAGGATGTCATGGCATACCACGCGTGCCGGGAACCAGGGAAAGTCGAGATCCCGCTTCACCTCGATGAGCTGTTTCAGAAAATCGGTGAGCATTGCCGGATCACAACGCCGCACCAGATTTTCGGCATGAACCCGCGAGGTATACGGCAGTTTGGCCCAAGCGCCGGGCTGGATGGCATCGACTGCCGCACGCGCATCGAAATAATCCAGCTGGGTACCGGGAAGGGGTTTTCGATGCGCAGTGTTCATGGTCAATATGCTTTTTAGGGTGTGTTCAAGTCCCGCTGTATTGTGGGCGTGACGCAAACACAAAATTCAGTTCGGATTCAGTGTGCGACGAGATCGTCGCGGGGATACGGGATTTTCATTTCACAGGGACGTAACGCTCGTAGACGCGATTCTGCAGGCACCAGTTTCGCGCATTCCGATCCTTACTTGCGATCTTTGATCGGCACGAACTTCATGTCATCCGGCCCCACGTAATTGGCATTCGGCCGAATGATCTTGCCATCGATGCGTTGTTCGATCACGTGCGCGGCCCAGCCAGAGGTCCGCGAAATTATGAACAGTGGCGTGAACATCGAGGTCGGCACACCCATCATGTGATACGAGCAGGCAGAGAACCAATCGAGGTTCGGGAACATTTTTTTCTCGCGCCACATCACGGCTTCAAGGCGGTCGGCGATGTTGTAGAGCTTCATGTTGCCCGCATCTTCCGACAAGCGCTTTGCGACCCGCTTGATGACGACGTTACGCGGATCGGACACGGTATATACCGGGTGGCCAAAGCCAATGATGACTTGCTTCTCTGACACGCGCTTGACGATGTCGGCTTCGGCTTCGTCTGGACCGTCATAGCGATTCTGGATGTCGAAGGCGACTTCATTCGCGCCGCCGTGCTTGGGACCGCGCAGTGCACCGATACCACCGGTGATGGCTGAATACATATCGGAGCCGGTGCCGGCGATAACGCGTGCTGCAAATGTGGAGGCGTTGAATTCGTGCTCTGCATAAAGTACCAGGGAAGTGTGCATGGACTGCACCGCCAATTCGCTCGGCTCTTCACCATGCAGCAAGTGGAGAAAATGGCCGCCAATCGAGTCGTCGTCAGTTTCCACATCGATACACTTGCCGTTCACTGCGAAGTGGTACCAGTAAAGCAGCATGGAGCCGAAGGACGCGATCATGCGGTCAGCGATGTCGCGCGCACCGGCAATGTTGTGATCGTCTTTTTCCGGCAGCACGCAACCGAGCACAGAGCAGGCGGTACGCAGTACATCCATCGGGTGTGTTGATGCCGGCAGCGATTCGAGTACATCCTGCACCGCCATCGGAATGCCGCGCATGGATTTCAGTTTTGCCTTGTACGACGCGAGTTCGGCAGTATTTGGCAACTTGCCGTGTACCAGCAAGTGAGCGATTTCCTCGAACTCGCAAGCTTCTGCGACATCCAGAATATCGTAGCCGCGGTAGTGCAGATCATTGCCGGTGAGGCCCACCGTGCACAGTGCTGTATTGCCAGCAACGACGCCTGAGAGCGCCACGGATTTTTTTGGTTTAGGGCCCGTGGTCGCGGGGGCTGCGGTTGCTGCCGTTTCGGTACTCATTTCATAATCTCCGTCGTAAGGTGCGACCTGCGCACATGCCTTGTCAAAATTGGTGCCTCGTCAGAGCTGTGCACCTTACAGCTTTTGCATGAGTTCGATGCGATTGCCAAACGGGTCGAATACTGACGCCCGCTTATAGCCCGCCGGCCCTGCGTCGATGCGAAGTGGGTATCCACCAAGCTCGGCTTTTTGTAGCAGCTGATCGATGTTATCGACCAGCAACGCAGGATGCGCCCGTCTGGCTGCCTCAAACTCCTCCTCCTCACCTAAATGCAAATTTACCGGCCCTTGTGTGAGCCACGCGCCGCGTTGATCGAGTTCCGCTGGCTTGGCTATGCGAACAAATTGCAGCACGCCCTCGTAAAAGACC
>JANMZU010000126.1:0-3363 GCA_031383585.1 Betaproteobacteria bacterium | reverse complement strand
GCGCAGCAAATCGTCGACGACCAACTCAAGGACTACAAGAAAGATTTGGCAGATCAACTTCGCATCGTTGAAGATGACCTGTTTCAACGTATCGAAAAAATGCTGGTTGGGAAGATTGCCAAGGGCGGTCCCAAGAAAATTGCCAAAGGTACGAAGATCGTCAAAGCCTACCTGGAAGATTTGCCGCGTCACGACTGGTTCGATATACGTCTTACGGAAGATGATGATGCGCGTCAGCTGGAATCGCAAAAAGAAGCGCTTGATCTGACCCGTAAAGAGTTTGATAAAGCGTTTGATGAGAAGAAACGCAAACTCACCCAGGGTGACGAATTGCCACCGGGCGTGCAGAAGATGGTTAAAGTCTACGTCGCAGTCAAGCGTCGCTTGCAGCCTGGCGACAAGATGGCTGGACGCCACGGCAACAAAGGTGTGATTTCGAAAATCGTGCCGGTGGAAGACATGCCATTCATGGCTGATGGTACACCGATGGATATCGTGCTCAATCCGTTGGGCGTGCCTTCGCGGATGAACGTTGGTCAGATACTTGAAACGCACCTGGGCTGGGCGGCCAAGGGGCTTGGTCTCAAGATCGGCGAGATGGTAAAAGCGAACGAAGGTGTTACCAAGCTTCGCAAGTTTCTCGACAAGGTCTACAACACCAGCGGCAAGAAGGAAGATTTGAGTCAGTTGTCAGACGAGGAGATCATGTCGCTGTCGAAGAATTTGACACGCGGCGTGCCATTTGCAACGCCAGTGTTTGACGGCGCGGCAGAAGAAGAAATCCGCATGATGCTCGACTTGGCTTACGACGAAGAGACCGCCAAGCGCCTGAAGCTCAATCTGACCAAAACGCAAGCGACTTTGCACGACGGCCGTAGCGGCGAACCATTTGAGCGTGACGTCACCATCGGCTACATGCACATTCTCAAATTACATCACTTGGTCGACGACAAGATGCACGCGCGTTCAACCGGTCCATACTCGCTCGTTACACAGCAGCCATTGGGCGGCAAAGCACAGTTCGGTGGCCAGCGCTTCGGCGAGATGGAAGTCTGGGCGCTCGAAGCTTACGGTGCCGCTTACACACTGCAAGAAATGCTTACCGTCAAATCCGACGATACCTCGGGCCGTACCAAGGTTTACGAGAGCATCGTCAAGGGCGAACACAAGATCGATGCGGGCATGCCCGAGTCATTCAATGTGCTAGTCAAAGAGATCCGTTCGCTGGCCATCGATATTGATCTGGAACGCTTTTGAGGTGACGCACTAGTCGTTGCCTGCAATAGCCTTCCAATCAGACATCTGGAGAAAAAATGAAAGCTCTACTCGACTTATTCAAGCAAGTCACGCACGAAGAAGAATTCGACGCGATCAAGATCGGTCTGGCCGGCCCGGACAAGATTCGTTCGTGGTCGTATGGTGAGGTGAAGAAGCCTGAAACCATCAATTACCGGACTTTCAAGCCGGAGCGTGATGGTTTGTTTTGCGCGAAGATTTTTGGACCAATCAAGGATTACGAGTGCCTGTGCGGCAAATACAAGCGCCTCAAACATCGCGGCGTCATTTGCGAAAAGTGCGGCGTGGAAGTTACCTTGTCAAAGGTGCGTCGCGAACGCATGGGTCACATCGAGCTCGCTTCACCGACAGCACATATCTGGTTCCTGAAGTCTCTGCCAAGCCGTTTGGGCATGGTTTTGGACATGACACTGCGCGATATCGAGCGCGTGTTGTACTTCGAAGCATTCGTCGTGACCGACCCTGGCATGACGCCGATGAACAAATGTCAGTTGCTTACCGAAGATGATTACCTCGCCAAAGTAGAAGAGTACGGCGATGACTTTCATGCGGCGATGGGTGCTGAGGGTATCCGTGAATTGCTGCGCAAGCTCGACCTGCCGCACGAAATGGAACAACTGCGCAAGGATTTCGGCAATACCGGATCCGAAGCAAAAATCAAGAAAATCTCCAAGCGTCTGAAGGTCCTTGAGGCGTTCTCCAAGTCCGGTATCAAGCCTGACTGGATGGTGCTGGAAGTGTTGCCTGTGTTGCCACCAGACCTTCGTCCCCTGGTGCCGCTGGACGGCGGTCGCTTCGCGACATCCGATCTGAACGATTTGTATCGTCGCGTTATCAACCGCAACAACCGCCTGAAGCGTTTGCTTGAATTGAAAGCACCAGAAATCATTGTGCGCAATGAGAAGCGGATGCTGCAAGAAGCCGTCGATTCATTGCTCGACAACGGTCGTCGTGGCAAGGCTATGACGGGCGCAAACAAACGGGCGTTGAAATCCTTGGCCGACATGATCAAGGGCAAATCCGGTCGCTTCCGTCAAAACTTGCTAGGCAAACGTGTAGATTACTCCGGCCGTTCCGTAATCGTCGTTGGCCCAACGCTAAAGTTGCATCAGTGCGGCCTGCCGAAAAAGATGGCGCTCGAACTCTTCAAACCATTTATCTTCCACAAGTTGGAAGTGCTGGGCGCTGCAACCACCATCAAGGCAGCAAAAAAGATGGTGGAAGCCGAGGAGCCGCTGGTTTGGGATATTCTCGAAGATGTCATTCGCGAGCACCCCGTTATGCTCAATCGTGCCCCAACGCTACACCGCCTTGGTATTCAGGCGTTCGAGCCGGTGCTCATTGAGGGTAAAGCTATCCAATTGCATCCGCTGGTCTGCGCGGCTTTCAACGCCGACTTTGACGGCGATCAAATGGCAGTGCACGTACCGATCTCGCTGGAAGCACAAATGGAATGCCGCACCTTGATGCTGGCCTCCAATAACGTATTGTTCCCGGCGTCTGGTGAGCCATCGATTGTGCCTTCCCAAGACATCGTGCTGGGTCTGTATTACATGACGCGCGAGCGCGTAGCGGCAAAAGGCGAAGGCTCCATGTTCGTCAACGTCGCTGAAGCCCAGCGTGCCTATGATTGCGGCGAAGAATCGCTGAACGCCAAAATCACGGTTCGCATCAAGGAAACCGACAAGGATGAAAAAGGCGAAATAATCTCGCGCGTGAAGCGTTACGAAACAACGGTTGGCCGTGCCATCCTGTCGGAAATTCTGCCGCAAGGATTGTCGTTCCCATACATCAACAAGACACTGAAAAAGAAAGAAATTTCCAAGCTCATCAACGCGGCATTCCGTCGCTGCGGTATTCGCGAAACGGTTATCTTTACAGATCAGTTGATGTATACGGGCTTCACTTATGCAACCCGTGCAGGCTTGTCGATTTCGATTGACGACATGTTGGTGCCGCCACAGAAGAAAGACATCATCAGTGCTGCCGAGCATGAAGTGAAAGAAATCGAGAACCAGTACACCTCGGGCTTGGTTACCCAGGGCGAGCGTTACAACAAAGTGGTCG
>JANMZU010000119.1:0-2326 GCA_031383585.1 Betaproteobacteria bacterium | reverse complement strand
ACGAATGGCATATGGTCCACTTGGGGTCGCGCGCCGTCGGTGGCGCGGGGATGGTGATGACTGAGGCTGCCTCGGTTACGCCCGAGGGCCGCATATCCCCCGAGGATGCCGGCATCTGGTCGGAAGCGCAGGCAGCAGCGTGGAAGCCGATCGCGGCATTCATCAAATCACAGGGTGCAGTCCCGTCAATCCAGCTGGCGCATGCGGGTCGCAAGGCGTCTACATACTCGCCATGGCGCGGCAGTGGCGCGGTCAAGAGTGATGCGGGCGGCTGGCCGGTGATCGGCCCGGCTGATCAGGCATTTTCTGCGAGCTACCCGCAGCCGCGCCAGATGACGATTGCTGAAATACACGGCATGGTGGACGCATTTGCGGCGGCTGCGACGCGGTCGTTGGCGGCGGGGTTCGAAGTACCCGAAATTCACGGCGCGCATGGTTATCTCATCCATGAGTTCCTCTCGCCGTTTTCAAACCTGCGCACCGATGAATACGGCGGCTCGTTGGAAAATCGCATGCGCTTTCCACTCGCCGTTTGCGAAGCGGTCCGCAATGTTTGGCCTGCGCATCTGCCGGTGATGCTGCGCATTTCGGCAAGCGACTGGAAAGAAGGCGGCTGGGACGTGGCGCAATCGATCGAGTTCTGCAAACGTGCAAAAGCGCTGGGCATCGATCTGATCGACGTGTCCTCTGGCGGCAATGTTGCAGACGCGAAGATGACCATCCGCCCCGGCTATCAAGTGCCGTTCGCACGCGCCATTCGCGCTGGTGCAGAAGTCGCCACCGGAGCGGTCGGTTTGATTACTGAAGCCGTGCAAGCTGAGCAGATCATCGCCGATGGTGATGCCGATTGCGTGTTTCTTGCCCGTGCCTTGTTGCGCGATCCGTACTGGCCACGGCACGCGGCGCAGGAATTGGGTAGCGCGCTAGAATGGCCGGATCAGTACAAACGCGCTGGTGTAAATGCGTTTGGCAAATAGACTTGGAGGCAGCAAATGATTGACCTTTACTACTGGCCCACCCCGAACGGGCACAAGATCACGCTGTTTCTGGAAGAGGCAAAATTGCCGTACACGCTCAAGGGCGTGAACATCGGCACGGGTGAGCAATTCCAGCCTGACTTCCTGAAGATTTCGCCCAACAACCGTATGCCAGCGATCGTCGATCATGCACCAGTCGACGGCAAAAAACCGATCAGCGTGTTCGAGTCCGGCGCGATCCTGCTTTACCTTGCAGGCAAGACCGGCAAATTCATCGCCAAAGATTTGCGCGGACAAGTTGAAACATTGGAGTGGCTCATGTGGCAGATCGGCGGACTGGGCCCAATGGCCGGGCAGAACCACCACTTTCGAAACTACGCACCAGAAAAAATTCCCTACGCGATTGACCGGTATGTGCGGGAAACGTCTCGCCTGTACGGTGTGCTCAACAAGCGGCTGGCTGATCGCGCATTTATCACTGGCAGGCAGTACACCATTGCCGACATGGCGTCGTACCCATGGGTGATTCCCGCGAATCAAGGGCAGGACATGAATGACTTTCCGCATCTTGCCCGCTGGCATGCCGCGATCAAGGCGCGACCAGCGACCACCCGCGCTTACGCGCGCGCCAAGGAAGTGCGGCCTGAGGCACCGACGGAAATGTCGGAGGCGCAGAAAAAGATTTTGTTCGGTCAGGACAAGAACACGATCAAGTGACGGCGCAACCCGTAACCCTGGATGCTCTCCGGCGCTACACGGTAACGCGCTCACTGTTTGCGCCGCTCAACATTGAACAGGCGATCAAGAAGCTGGGCTACCTGCAGGCGGACCCGATTCGCGCGCCGGCGCGGGCGCAGGACCTGATCCTGCGTCACCGCGTGAAGGACTATCGCGCTGACGATCTGGAGAAAAATTACGCTTCTCTAGCGGTCTTCGAAGACAGCATCTATAACTACGGCTTCTTCCATCGCGATGAAGTGGCGCTGCTGCATCCGCGCACCACTTCACAGCGTTGGCGCGACTTCATGGCGGAACACCTGCCATTGCGCCGTCGCGTATTGGCCTACCTGAAAGAGCACCAGCACGCCCATCCGAGGGATATTGAAAAGTCGCTTGGCAGCGACCGGCGCGTCAACGGTTGGGGCGGCACTTCAGCGGCGACGACACTGATGCTCGAAGGTCTGCATCACGAAGGCAAGGTGGGCGTATTGCGGCGCGATGCAGGCATCCGGGTTTACGCACCGGCCCCCAAAGCGGATCGGGTATTGGCAGGAACCGCGCGCGCCGACGGGCTGGTGCGACTGATGGTTAATCTGTATGCACCGATGCCGATGAGCGCGTTGCTGCGC
>JANMZU010000073.1:0-4064 GCA_031383585.1 Betaproteobacteria bacterium | reverse complement strand
GAAAAGTCACTTGCGGTAGACAACATCTTTGTATTCCTGATGATCTTCACCTACTTCGCAGTGCCGACGCACTATCAAAAGCGGGTGTTGATGATCGGAATCATCGGCGCGATCGTCTTGCGCACGATCATGATACTGCTTGGAAGCTGGCTGCTCGCCGAATTCCACTGGGTGCTATATGTATTCGGTGCATTCCTCATCCTCACCGGCGCGAAGATGTGGTGGGCGGCTGGCAAGGAACCTGACCTCAATGACAACCCGGCATTAAAACTCTTGCGCAAGTACATACCCGTCAGCAAAAACTATGACGGAGAAAACTTCTGGACGATGGAAAACGGCAAGAAGATTGCAACGCCTCTGTTTATGGTGATTTGTCTGATTGCGCTCACCGACGTGATCTTTGCGGTTGATTCCATCCCGGCGATTTTCGCTATCACCAGCGACCCCTTCATTGTGCTGACCAGCAACGTGTTCGCTATATTGGGGCTGCGTGCCATGTACTTTTTGCTGGCCGCCGTCGCGAATAAATTTCACTTGCTCAATTACGGGCTGGCCGTGATTCTGGTCTTCATCGGCACCAAGATGTGCTTGATCGACATCTACAAAATTCCGGTAGCCATTTCGCTGGGCGTGGTCGTAGGCATACTGGCGTTGACCATGTTGTTGAGCGTACGCACATCCAAGTCGGAGCCTGAGCGCTAATTTTCTTCCTGGCAACCCGCATCGCAAGCAGTGTTGGGTAGTTATTGCGTTTCTCGATCATTAGTGAAAAAAATTAGTGGTGGAAATATCAACGATTCGTCGTCCCCGCGAAAGCGGGATCCAGTGTCTTTGCGGAGAAAGACGCTGGATTCCCGCCTTCGCGGGAAAGACGAATATTTTTATCGGCTCAGTGAATTGATGACATGAAATGGAATTAGACGTAGTGGTTTGAATTTTCTAAAGGAACAAAAAGTGGAAAGACTTCTTTCAAGCGTTGGTTCACTGCTATACGGCATGCGCTTCACCATGCTGTTTTTTTATGTGGGCCTGGTGGCAATCATTTTTGGAATTTTGGGCAAATTCCTGATGGAAACCTACAAGCTGATGACCACATTGATGTTTGGAGACCTGGAAAAGATCGGCCTCATCATCAAGGTGCTTGAACTGGTGGATATGACGATGGTGGCACAGCTCGTTTGGGTTGTGGCGCTTGCGGGTGTGTCGCTCTTTGTGACTACCGGCCACTTCGACAAGAAAGACATGAAAAAACCAGACTGGCTCGACCACGTCAATACCTACAATCTAAAGTTGAAACTCGCATTCGCCATCATCTCCATTTCAGGCGTCCATGCATTGAAAACTTATTTGAGCGGTGAGCTGACTTTAGAAAACATTCAAGTAGTAACCATGGTGGCGGTGATTCACTTTACTTTTGTACTGTCTGCCATTGGCATTTCATTTGCGGAAAAATTAACGCGGGATAAACCCTAAAACAAAATGAAATTGGACTAGCAGTCTATGCCTAACACTCGATCTGCGAACGCCGTCCGTCTGGAGTTCGCGCCCAGCTCGCTGGTTCAATCCAATCTGTCGGGGGCGGCCTTCACCGGTGACTGGCTATGGGTGGCTGGCGACGAAGCCTGCGGACTGGATCGCCTGCGTCGGCTCGAAGCCTTGGGTAGCGAGACCTTGCGCTTTGGCGAGGTGCGCGACTTCCCGCTGGCCGATTTGCTTGACCTTCCCGGCGCGCCTGATGAAGAGGCGGACCTGGAAGGAATGGTTGTGGCCGACGGCTACCTCTGGGTGGTGGGCTCGCATGGCTTCAAGCGCAAGAACGCCAAGCCCAGCCGGAACCACGCTGAAAACGCCAGGCGACTGGCCAAGGTCGCGCTCGACAGCAACCGCCGTCTGCTCGCATGCCTGCCCATCGAGCCGGACGCAAATGGTGAGCCCTGCCTCGTGCGCGAGGCGAAAGATGGTCGCCGGGCGCTGCGTCTGAAGGGTGATGCCCAAAATAATCTGCTCACCCGCGCGTTGGCCGATGATCCCCACTTCGGGCCGTACATGGCAATACCTGGCAAAGACAACGGCCTCGACATCGAAGGTTTGGCGGTACGCGGCCGCAGGCTACTGCTCGGCCTGCGCGGTCCGGTGCTGCGCGGTTGGTCAGCAATCCTCGAAATCGAGGTCGAGGCCCGCGCTGACCAGCTGCGTTTGGTGCCCCTGGACAATAGCGATACGCTGGTCCGCAAGCATTTCCTGCAGCTCGACGGTTTGGGCATCCGTGACCTGCACTTTTACGGCGACGACCTCTACATCCTGGCCGGCCCGACGATGGTCCTAAACGGCGAGATACGCGTTTTCAAGTGGTCTGCGGCTGCGCCTCTGTTGGCGACCAATCGCGAACCGGTGCGCTTTGAGGCGGCACTGACCGCGTCGGTCTCGCTCCCTCATGGACGCGGCACCAACCGCGCCGAAGCGCTTTGCGATCTACCGCCGGCTTTGTCGGGCGGCTTGCCGACTTGGATCGTCCTTTATGACGCGCCAGGCGCTGATCGAAAGGAGGGCGAGCATACCGTTTTCGGGGACCTACTTCGTCACGAATGAAATCATCCGCCCCGGTCCATTTCGACCGTCCCATGATTATCTGCCCCGAGATCGACCCGGCTTCTCCGCTTCAGTTTGTTATCAATGCGGCTGCAGGGAGCAGCGACGCGGACGCCAAGCGCGAAGTCATCGAAACCGCACTAGCGCTTGCCGGACGTCGCGGGGAACTGATGTTCAGCCGTCCCGGCGAGCTGGCTCGCATCGCCCAGGAAGCAACGGCAAAAGCTATCTCCACCCACACGGCCGTGGTCGCCGTCGGTGGCGATGGCACCCTCAATACGGTGGCGCAGACGGCGTTCGCGACCGGCTGCGCGATGGGAGTGGTACCGCAGGGAACGTTCAATTACTTCGCCCGCACGCATGGCATCCCGGCCGATCCGTCGGAGGCCGTTCGCCTGTTGCTGGGATGGACGCCATTGCCGGTTCAAGTGGCAGCGATCAACGACCACGTATTCCTGGTTAACGCCAGCCTGGGCCTGTACCCCGACCTACTGGAAGACCGTGAGGCGTACAAGGCACGTTTCGGTCGCAGCCGGTGGGTCGCATTCTGGGCTGCTGGCGTCACGTTGCTGCACGCGCAACGCCGTCTGCGTTTGCACATCGAACTGGGCACGTCGACACGCGACATTCGTGCCTTGACGCTATTCGTTGGCAACAACCGGTTACAGCTAGAGCAACTGGGTATGCAGTCGCAAAGTTTTGCAGATGGCGTCTCTGCGGGGGCTTCCATCACTGCAGTCATGCTGCGGCCGATCGGCACGCTGGCGATGATCCGGTTGATGCTACATGGCGCGATGGGCACGCTTGGTGAGGCTGAGAGTGTCGAGCGCTTTGAGTTCGACCACATGGTAGTCAAACCCTCGCTCACATCTGGCCGTAGAAGTGTCAAGGTGGCTTTTGACGGTGAGGTAACGACACTGCGCGCGCCGCTCGACTTCCGCGTGCTCGCCAAGCCCTTGTACTTGCTCAAGCCCCAGCCCGATGGCGCAGACTTGGACAGCAACGGGGCAGGGTGATGAGCGTCCTGCTACAGATCTCGGACCTGCACTTCGGCACCGAGCAATCGCCCGTCGTCGAGGCAGTAGTCACGTTGGCCCGCCAGCAGCGGCCCGATCTGCTTGTTTTATCGGGTGACATCACGCAGCGTGCACGGGCAGGCCAGTTCAAGGCAGCGCGCGCGTTCGCGGACCGCCTTGGCTTGCCGATGCTGGCAATTCCAGGCAACCACGACATTCCGCTCATCGACCTTTGGGCGCGCCTGCGCCACCCCTATGCCGGATACATTGCGGTATTTGGGGGCGATTTGGAACCTGTGCACGTCTCTCCAGAACTCATGGTGGTGTGCGTGAACACCACCCGTGCCTGGCGGCACAAGCATGGAGAGGTATCCGGGCAGCAGATCGACCGCGTGGCACGACGACTGATGGATGCGACTGAAGCACAGTTGCGGGTGGTGGTAGTGCACCAGCCAATCG
>JANMZU010000022.1:0-3140 GCA_031383585.1 Betaproteobacteria bacterium | reverse complement strand
AACGCGAACGGCGCCGAGTAATAGCAATACGCAAACTGGACATGGCAGTTCGGATGGAGCTTGGCTTTCTCCCAGGTGGCACACTCTGGCGCCATCGCTGGCAGGGCCTGAAGTAACCGTTGTTCAGTCTCGGTAAACAGCTTCAGCGGGCGTTCACGTGTACTGCCGTGAATGCGGTTTCCAGCCTCGCCCATGACCCAGGTGTGTAGCAGTTCGTTGGCCTGTACCAGACTATGGAAATCGCGCAGGGGGACGAAGTTGTTTTTGACATACTTCACGCCCGACTCCACCCGACCTTTTTTCTGCGGATCCGCTACCGGGCACGGATCGATCAGAAACGAATATCCCAGGGCCAATTCGCCGTAGGAGCGCTGCACTGTCGGCTCGTAATAGCACGCTTTCGTGATCGCACACTTGGGGTTATCGATGCGTACCTTCTTGGGTACGCCGTTGAACCACTCGAAGGCGTGGCGGTGGCACGCCAGCCAGGTCTCGATGGTCTGGTTCTTCACGACCTCGGCGTACTGGTGACGGCTCCAGGCGAGGGTCATCACGAAGATCCACGTTTTGAAGATTTCACCGCTCTGGCGGTCGGTGATGAGCGGGCCCATGCCGAAGTCGACCTGCGCCATGTCGCCTACGGCGAAATCGAGTTTGATCGTCGCTTCAGGGGTCTTGCATACTTCGCGATTGAGAAAGCGATACAGCGCGTGAACGCTGCCGCTGTAGCTGTGCTTTTGCTGCAACGCTCGCCGGATCGTCGTGGCGTTGACCCCCTGTGCATGCCACGCCAGGATATCGTCCCGGAATGCCTCCACACTCGATACGCATTGCGGTGTCGTGCTTGGGGGCTTCTTGAACGCTGCTAGCGTGGCATCGTCCGGGATTGGGGCCGCGGCATCGAGCCAGTTGTGCTCGATTGCAAGGGCATGGATCGATGCCACCGTGGCCCGGCCAACGCGCTGGCTTCGCGCGATTTGACGAACCGACTCGCCCAGTCTCAGTCGCTGAATAATCTGACGTATTTCAAACATCTCGAACCTCCTGTTGGCCATTGCGTTTCCCTTGGGCAAAAATCCCGCAAGGTAACGCAATCAAGAAGTCCAAAACCGTTACAACTTCACATCTACCGGCCTCATTAGGCCGCGAATCCGCTGGCTCTATTAGGCCGCGAATTGACTGGCCCCATTAGGCCGCAACTCGGGTGGCTCCATTAGGCCGCAAATGAAATGGCTCTATATGCCCGCAAATTCACAAGCGCCACCCAAAGAAGTCTGGGAAGCTTGGGTAACGCCCGATCAAATAGTTAAATGGAATTTTGCGATCGATGAGTGGTGCTGCCCTAGCGCTGAAGTAGATTTGAGAGCCGGGGGCAGATTCAAGTATCGAATGGAGGCTAGAGACGGATCAGTTGGCTTTGATTTCGAAGGCGTCTTCACCAAGATTGCGCCGCAAGAATCATTGCACTTCGAACTCGAAGACGAGAGGCTTGTCACCATTGAGTTCATGCAGACTGCAAATGGAACACGGGTCACAGAAACGTTCGAAGCAGAAGATGAGAATTCGGCTACGCAGCAGAAGCAAGGTTGGCAGAGCATCCTCGACAACTTCAAGAAGCATGTCGAAAGCTAGGACGTCCAAGGAATTCGTTCAAGCCGCCGCCGCTTCGCGGCGCGGCTGAACTCAACCGTATGCGTCGCTCAGCTCACACACTTAAGGATATCTCATGTTTGACCACGTTAAATTCGGCGTCAGCGACTATGCGGCAAGTAAAGCGTTTTTCGTTAAGGCACTTGAACCGCTCGGCGTAGTGGCTGGGTCGGAAGGGCCGCCAGCCTACGGGATTGAGCTTTGCGCGACGGGTAACGTTTCGTTATGTCTTTTCCAAACCGATGAGAAGCCCGCACACCTTCACTTGGCGTTCACGGCCGAAAATCGGGGCCAAGTCGATGCGTTCTATCGTGCGGCACTGGCGGCGGGCGGCATAGACAATGGCCCACCCGGTCTGCGCCCGCAATACTCGGGGAAGTACTACGCCGCTTTCGTCATTGGCCCGAATGGGCATAACATCGAAGCGGTTTGCCACGAGCCTGAGGCTTAGCCCAATTGCAGTCGCCGCGCATGCCAAACGCCAAGCCCAACCGTCGACTTCATTGCAATGACAAATACCGACACTAAATCTCAGTTCAACGCGAAGCTTCTTCGTCCGATGAAACCGGCGGGCGATGCGCCGTGGGCTTTTGTCATGATTCCCAAGCGCGCAAGTGACAAGCTGCCCAGACGTGGGAGGACAACCGTGGCGGGCACGATCAATGGCTATGCTTTCCAAGCCACGCTCGATCCGGATGGTCAATTGAGCCATTGGCTGAAAATAAGCGACAAGCTCATTAAAGCCTCGCGCGTGCACATTGGCGACACGGCGGCGTTTGAGATCGCGTCGGTGGCCGAAGAACCTGAACCCGAGGTTCCGTCTGACCTACACGAGGCATTAAGTGCGTCACCCCCGGCCCGCGCGGTTTGGAACGAAACAACGACGATTGCCCGCCTGGACTGGATACATTGGATTACTTCCGCCAAACAACCCAAGACGCGGACAAAACGGGTTAGCGATGCCTGTGAAATGCTTGCATCTGGAAAGCAGCGTGTGTGTTGTTTCGATCCGTCAGGCTTTTATAGTAAGGCTCTCAGTGCGCCCAAGATCGCAGACTAGCGCATACACTTTCATGGCGTCGCATGCCTCTAGCCGGTCGGGCCAAGGGAACACGCGACATCAGGTTGCCGCATCGCGGCGAGCGACGCCGCTCGGTAGCCACCAACATTAGGTCTCGCAACAACGCCGCCTTCTCATGCCAACAATCATCCCCACTCTTTACACTGCGCTCGGTGGCATCGATGCCCTCGAACGTTTGACCACCCGTTTCTATGAGCGCGTGCCGTGCAATCCAACGCTCGCACCGGTGTTCACGCATTGATGTCCATCGGCCATTGAGCAAACTGCCTACCATCATCGATATCGCCACGAGACTTCATGCAAAGATACTGCGGACGCAATCAGCCGTGTCCGCGGCCGGTATTAGCGACCGAACAGGTTGTTCGGGTAGCGGATGCAGATTTCGCGTTCGCCCAAAACCCGGTGCGGT
>JANMZU010000019.1:0-3009 GCA_031383585.1 Betaproteobacteria bacterium | reverse complement strand
GGGTGAATTGCCAAACGCGAGGCCAACCATACCCGCTGCCGCAACGCTTTCGACGTGATATGCCGCTGCGCCGAAGTGATGGCTGTTGGTCACGCCGACAAAACAGGCGCCTGAGACCGTGGCACGCTTTATCGCCTCCGTTATCGCCAACTCACACGCTGGAAACGCCAATCCCTCGTCTGCATCGACCAAACACGCGGCCGCTTTGGCGTTGATCACCTTCGCAATTGCGGCACCATTGGCGCGACCGTTGCGAAGATGGGTGGTGTATTGCAGTACGCGTGACAAGCCGTGCGAGGGCAATCCCCTGGCGTCGGCGTAGAGCAGCGCACGCACAGTGGCTTCAGCCATGGCGGACGATGCGCCGGACTGCGTCAGCGCGCGTGTTGCCAAGCTGGCTAGTTGCTCGAGATTCTGTTTTGGCATGATGTACTTGTTTGGTAACGGTTAGAGAGAAGCGCGCTACCGCATTGAAGAAAGATAGGCGGCGACGCGTTCGGCAATCATGCTGCTCACTCGGGTATTTGATTCTGCGGTGACGCCCGCAATGTGCGGGGTCAGGATCAGGTTCGGGCAATCGACAAATGGCGAGCCTGCCTTCAGCGGCTCGTCGGCGAACACGTCCAGCGCCGCGCCGCCCAATTGCTTCGCCTTGAGCGCCGCTGCCAATGCTGCTTCATCGATGATGCCGCCACGGGAGGAGTTGATCAAGACCGCATCCGTTCTCATCATCGCCAAGCGTGCCGCATCAAACAAGTTGCGCGTTTGCGGCACGAGTGGAACGTGCAGTGAGACGACGTCGCTCTCAGCAACCAGATCGTCCAGCGTGCGACAGGTCACATTGGCTTCTTTCCATACCGCCGCAGTATCATCAATCATCGAGTCTGTGCCGATGACGCGCATTCCCAAGCCTTGCGCGAGCGTGGCGGTCAAGCGCCCGATGCCTCCAAAGCCAACGATGCCTAACGTCTTGCCCCCGATCTCGCGACCATTGGATAGCGGGCCGCGCGGCCATTGCCCGGCAGCGACGGCATTGGTCGAGACATAAGCACCGCGCAACAGCATCATCGCCGTCGCAATCACGTATTCGGCAACGGCGAGTGCGTTCGCGCCCGTCGCGGGAATCACCTCAATGCCGCGCGCTTTACAGGCGGGCAAATCGATATTGTCGAGCCCAACACCAAGGCGCCCCACGACTTTCAGCTTCGGCGCTGCGGCGAGTAGCGCGGCGTTGACCTGAGTGCGATTCCTAACGATCAAGGCATCGACATCGCTTAACTTGGCGAGCATTTCGTCGTGGCGATCCACTAGTCCCGCGTCATACGATGTGTCGAAGTTGGCCGTTAGCGAGGCAACAGCGGCCTCGTCCATGAATTCTGTGATGAGTATTTTCATTCTTGCGCCTGCAATTGAAGGATCGTGACGAAAAAGTGACTAGATCGCCATTTGGCGCGCTATTCAGACCACTATTGCCTGAAGAGCCGCGCCAAATGGCGATCTACGTTTCAAAGAAGAAATTTTCTAGATACAGTCGACTACGAGTTGCGAAACAGTTACAGCACTGCCGTCTATGCGCTCTCGTAAAGCCGCGTCATGACAAACTCGCGATGTCCAAGCGCCTCAGCGGCAGTAAGCCTTCCATTGGCGGTGCGCAACATCATGTCGAGCAACTTGTCGCCCGCTTGGTCGAGCACCATTTCACGTTGCAACAAGGCGCAGGAGTCGACGTCGATATGCTCGCTCATGGTACGCACGGTGCGGGGGTTGGCGCAAATTTTGATGACCGGAAGAATCGCGTTGCCGATGACATTGCCCTGCCCAGTTGGGAAGAAATGCACGGCGAATCCCGACGCCGCACAAAGCGTCACCATCTCGGCAGCAGCTGAAGAGGAGTCCATGAACCAGAGACCGGGCCCAGTCGGCACTTCCGCTTTGTCGAGTACACCATCGACCAGGCATTTCTTGCCGATTTTTTGTATGTTGCCCATCGCTTTTTCTTCGATCGTCGTCAGCCCGCCGAGGATATTGCCTTTGGTGGGCTGCGAATCGGAGAGGTCGCTGGTCTTGTGACGATTGACGACATCCTGATAGCGGTTGAACATCGCCATAAAATCTTCGGCGACTTTTGGCGTGCGGCAGCGTTTGACGACGACCTGCTCGCCACCGGTAATTTCTGTGGTCTCGCCAAAGACCAGAGTGCTGCCGATGTCATAGAGTTTGTCGAAGGCGTTACCCACCGTTGGGTTGGCACCGCAGCCGGAAGTGGTATCGGATTCGCCGCACTTGGTTGAAACCCATAGCTCATGGACTGGACATTCCACCCGATGTTTTTCGGATGCAATCTGCAGCAGCTCACGCGCCGCTTTAGATGCCCGCATGATGGTGTCATGGTCGCCGTGTTGCTCGATACCGAAACCCACCACCGGCTTCCCGGATTTGGCAATGCCGTCCACCACTTTTTGCGTCCAGCCGTCTTCAATGCCAATTACAACCACTGCGGCTACGTTAGGATTACTACCGGCGCCAATCAGCGTACGAAAATGCAAATCCAGGTCAGCGCCAAACTGCAGTCGCCCGTAGGGATGCGGAATTGCCATCACGCCTTTGATGTTGTTTGCTACCGCCTCAGCGGCGGCGTTGGAAAGGTCATCAACCGGCAAAATGATGACGTGGTTGCGGATGCCGACGCGCCCGTTCTCGCGACGGTAGCCCCAGAAGCTGGTGTCTTTTGAAATCATGATTACGTCCTGAATGAGTGCAACTTGAAACAGTCGATGCCTGCAAATAGGCGCATGTTAAATGCGCGCGGCGCAGGCGGGGTGTGATTTCGACAGCGCCTTACCAGCGCTTGGTCTTGATGTTATGTACGTGCGCGTGCTCACCGGCCTTGATTGGCGCGACCACACGTCCAATGTCGGTGCCGTACTTGAAAATGGTATCGCCGACGGCCATGTCTGTCAGCGCAATCTTGTGACCAATTGGAATATCCTGCAACGCCTTGATCGGAAT
>JANMZU010000968.1:0-2285 GCA_031383585.1 Betaproteobacteria bacterium | reverse complement strand
CTCAGGGTTTAACGCCCACACGCGGCCGTCGAAAGTGCCCCAATTGAATACTTCCAATCGCTGCAAGCGGAATCCGGAGAGGGTCTCGCTTACTGCGGTCGCAAGCTCTGCTACCGTATCTGCGCCATGGCCGAAGTCAAGCTCGAGCGCGGCGGATGCGTCCACATCAGCAGGTGAGCCCGGCCGCATGTCACTCATCACTTGTTCCCGGGGTGATCGCGACAGATTGCGTCCGATAGACTTCGAGCTTCGCATCAAACTCCGATAGCCATTGTGCATCGACAAAGGCTTTCAGAATGCGCTGTACTTCAAAATGTACCGCGTGTTTACCCTGGTCGGGCGCGCTGGATTTGAGCTTGCGGATAAAGCCTAGTTCGACAATCTTGTTCAGATGCGTCTGCGTCTGATCGATGAGTCGTGCCTCGTTGCTATTGGCAGGCATGAACAGGCGCAGCATTTCGGCGATCTCATCGACCGACATCACCAGCCGCTCTGCACCGCCTTCGTCGCCGCCCCGCGCGTCGAATTCGGCGAGTTTTTTTCGCAGCAATGCGAGCAGCAGGCTGACCGGAAACGATAGCGGTCGCCTGGCAATCAGGCGCGGCGTTTTGGCCGCGTCCTCTTCAGTCGCATCGGTGCGCGAACGCAGAAAGGCGTACCCCTCTGCCTCATCAAGCACCAGCTCCAGCCCAAGCACGGCCATGTAGTCACGCACGCGCGCTTGCAGCAGCAGCAATGCCTGCCACTGGCGCGGTTCTGCATCGCGATAGATCACGCCCTTGAGTAGCGGGATAACGAGCGCGGGCAAATCGGCGGATGTGGCTTCGGGGGTAGATTCCGGATCGCTCATTCTTTTCTCATCACAGGGTTCATTTGTCCGGCCGGGGGCTAGCGCACGAAAATTACCCGCGGCAAGCTGGCCTGCATCGGACGCGATTCACCATTGACATCACGCTGCCAGAAGATGGACTCGATCATACGTTCATCCACCACGGTTTTGAACGCGCCATGCGCGTATTCCTTTTCGTAATCGCGTTCCGCGTTATCGCCAACTTTCGCCGATTGTTCCGTGGCGATTTGCAGATACGCCACCAGCTCAGCCAGGCCATCCTGCAATGGTTCGATCTGACAAAGCTCGGCGAGTGTGATTTGTACTCGGCTTTGCAAGGCGTGGCGTATATGCCTTGATAGCCGCGCCTTATCGACGACAATTTGGGAAAACAGCGCGGCAGTATCAAGGTCGGCGTCGCCCGTTGAGAGTTCTACATTGGCGATTAGCGGCTTCACGGGTGCGCTATACAAGGGCCGCTCCATTGGTAACTCGATGTCCGCAGCAAGTTCGGCGATCGTCATGAATTCCCCGGCAGGCGGGGTATGGCGCACGGCCAACGCTTTGGCCTCGATGCCGCGCAGGATGTCCATGATGCGGCGATTCTCCAGCCACGCCTGATCATCCAGAAACTGCCGCAATTGTTGCGACAATTGTGCCACCGTCCGCTGGGTATGCTCGCCCGCTTCCAGCCAATCGTAGTGCACGCGGCGGGTGCGTCCGTCGGGCTTGAGTTCGAGTACCGGTGCCAGTGCCAGCACCTTGTCGAGCAGCACCGAGAGTTCCTCCTGACGGCTGCTGGACATGAGGAAATCCCAGAACGCGCGAAAGCTTCTGCCCTGATCCGAGTCCGCGATGGCGTCACGCTCACCCATGATCTCAGCGAGCAACGCGCCTTTCGATCCTTCCCACAGGGCAATACGTTCGCGCGCGCGCCGGTCGAGCTGTCTGAAGTTCTGTTCGACCTCGCGAAAATCTGCCAACAACTCACGTGCCATGGAGATGAATTGCTGGAACCTGTCCTTTAACGCGGTGTTATCGAGCATGGGCATGTCGCCGCGACGCACCCGCAAAATTTCGGCGTCGATATCATCGCGCCGCTTTTGCAGTTCAATGATGCGCATATGCGGATTGGTTTCACTGCCGTCGCTCATTTGCTTTAACAGCTCAAACAACGTGAGCAACCGGGATTCAGTACCGACGAAGCTACGCTCAGAGAGTTTTACCAGCCAGGCGATGGCTTTTTCGGTCGATGGTGTGAGATCAAAATGCGGCTCATCGGAGCCCTTGGGATAATATTTTCGTAACCATCCCTTGTCGGCTGCGGCCCAAACGTTGAGGTACTCCAGCGCCGCCTTCGGAAACGCGCTGCTGCTTTGCTGATCACGCACCGCGAACAACTCGTCTTCCAATGCCTCAGCCAGATCGGCCGACGCGATGCCGCGCGCATTCGTCA
>JANMZU010000944.1:0-2054 GCA_031383585.1 Betaproteobacteria bacterium | reverse complement strand
GCCGTCACCTTCGTCATCGGTAACGCGCCCAAGATCGCTGCCTCGCTTTACCAACCGGGAAACTCCATCGCCTCTACCCTCGCAAATGAATTTGCCGAAGCCAGTGGTGAACTGCACGTTTCTTCCCTGATTTCGCTTGGTCTGGTCTTGTTCCTGATTACGCTCATCGTATTGACGCTAGCCAAACTAATGCTGTCGCAACTTGCAAAACAGGAAGGGGCACGTACATGAGTGCGGTCTATCGAAAGCGACTGTTTATCAACCGTCTTTCTCTGGTATTGGCGCTCTGTGCCATGGCCATCGGGATGGCGTTTCTTGCCTGGATCTTGTCGGTGCTGGTATTCCGAGGCATTTCCGGCATCAACATTGCCGTATTCACCGAGATGACGCCCTCTCCCTCCGGCACTGGCGGCCTCGCCAACGCCATTTTCGGCAGCCTGATGATGGTTATTTCTGCGACATTTGTCGCCACCCCCATCGGCATTCTTGCGGGTATTTATCTGGCTGAATTCGGCAATCGCGGCTGGGTGGGACCGACAACGCGATTCATCAACGACATTTTGCTTTCCGCGCCCTCAATCATCATCGGGCTATTCATTTATACGATTTACGTTGCACAGGTACGGCATTTTTCAGCCTGGGCCGGCACATTGGCGCTATCGCTGATTGCCATTCCAGTGGTCGTGCGCACCACCGAAAATATGTTGAGGCTGGTACCAGCCAGCTTGCGCGAAGCCGCCACTGCACTCGGCGCGCCGCAGTGGAAGGTCGTCATGTCAGTGGCACTTCGTGCGGTAAGTGCGGGTGTGCTCACCGGTGTACTGCTGGCGGTTGCACGTATAAGTGGCGAAACGGCACCGCTGCTGTTCACGGCACTTAACAATCAGTTCTGGTCTGCGGACATGAATGCACCAATGGCAAACTTGCCGGTGGTGATTTTCCAGTTCGCGATGAGCCCATTTGAAAACTGGCAGGCGCTGGCGTGGGCAGGCGCACTCCTGATCACGGTTTTTGTTCTGACTCTCAATATTCTCGCCCGCACAATCTTCAAGCAGCGCATCTAGTGTCACGAAAACTGCGCTGTACCCCTTACCGATAAACGAGAACCACATGAATGCTGTCCTTCAGCCAACCGTAGAGCAAGCAACGCCAAATGTAAAAATTGCCGTGAAGAACCTGCAATTCTTCTATGGCAGCTTTCAGGGTCTCAAGGATATCAATCTCGATATTCTTGAACGCCGCATTACCGCCTTCATTGGCCCGTCTGGTTGTGGCAAGTCGACGCTGTTGCGCACCCTCAATCGCATGTACGACCTCTACCCCGGGCAGAGGGCCGAGGGCGAGATCATGATGAACGGCAAAAACGTGCTCGCCAAGGATCAGGATCTGAATTTACTACGTGCCAAAGTAGGTATGGTGTTTCAGAAACCAACACCGTTCCCGATGTCGATTTACGACAATATCGCCTTCGGTGTGAAGCTCTATGAATCGCTGACCAAGGCAGAGATGGACGAGCGTGTCGAATGGGCACTAAAGAAGGCGGCCATATGGGGCGAGGCCAAAGACAAGCTGAAGCAAAGTGGCTTGTCGCTGTCCGGCGGTCAGCAGCAACGCTTGTGCATTGCGCGTGCCGTCGCAGTACGGCCGGAAGTAGTGCTACTCGACGAACCGACCTCGGCGCTAGATCCGATTTCGACGGCAAAAATCGAAGAGCTGCTTCATGAGTTGAAAGAGGATTACACGATCGCGATTGTGACGCACAACATGCAGCAAGCTGCCCGCGTGTCGGATTTCACGGCTTACATGTACATTGGAGAGCTGGTCGAATATGGAGTCACCGATGAGCTATTCATCAAGCCCAAGAAAAAGGAAACCGAAGACTACATTACGGGCAGGTTCGGATAGTACTTAGTAGCTGCCGTTCCCTCAGCATCCGCGCAGATAAAAATACCCGGGCAAGCGACAGCTTCCCGGGTTTTACTTTTTGGCTGCGCACAACTGTCGCATTGACGTCACTGATATGCAATCTGGGGCACGTATAAAGGGAGCTGACC
>JANMZU010000904.1:0-1701 GCA_031383585.1 Betaproteobacteria bacterium | reverse complement strand
CAATTTTGAATGCGGCTTGTCGGTCAAGAACTTTGCCGACATCGCCGTCGGCGATCAGATTGAAGCATACGAAACAGTCGAAGTGGCTCGGTCGCTTGCGTAAGCAACATTTATGTCGCAAGAAGCCCGAAACCGCAAAATCGCCGACGCTATCCAGCGCGAATTATCTGAACTGATTCGCCTGGAAATGCGCGATCCACGCGTGACGATGGTCACGCTGACGGATGTGGAGGTCGCGCGCGACAACGCCCACGCGAAAGTATTCTTTACTTCGCTGGGCACCGAAGCGCAGATTGAGTCCTGTCAGCATGGATTGCAAAGTGCCGCCGGTTTTCTGCGCTCTCAGCTTGCGCATCGATTGACGATTCGTACCGTGCCGCAGTTACATTTCGCGATAGATGTGTCCATTGAAAACGGCGTTCGCCTGTCGAAGTTGATCGACGATGCGGTGGCAGATGATGCCAAGCACTCCGAATAGTTAGGAAAGTGAAAGTCCAGTACTGGCGCGCTTCACGAGCCAAAAATGCTCCAGAAGCCGCGCCCCTGCTGGAGTTCTACCCTTGAAAACCGTGCGACGCCAGATCAGCGGCGTGCTGTTGCTCGACAAGCACGTTGACCTTTCCTCCAATACAGCGGTTGGCTGGGCAAAGCGGCTTCTGAACGCGGACAAAGCCGGGCACACGGGAACGCTAGATCCTTTTGCGACCGGTCTCCTGCCAATCTGCTTTGGCGAAGCGGCGAAATTTGCCCGCTTCATGCTCGAAGCCGAAAAAGCCTATCGTGCCACTCTCAAGCTAGGACAGAAATCAAGTACCGGTGATACCGAGGGCGAGATTGTCGAAACACGCGTCGTCCATGTTGATATGGAAAAAGTGAACCTAGTGCTCGCGAAATTCATCGGTGCGCAAACGCAAATCCCGCCTATGCATTCAGCTCTGAAGCAGGGCGGCGTACCGCTCTACAAGCTGGCCCGACAGGGTTTGGAGGTTGAGCGACCGGCGCGCGACATCAACGTTGTTGAATTGCGTGCCGTAACGCTCGAGGGCGACGAATTGGTCATCGATACGGTGGTAAGCAAAGGCACCTACATTCGCGTGCTTGCCGAAGATATTGGCGAGGCCCTCGGTTGTGGCGCACATTTGACCGCGCTTCGGCGTACCGGCACTGGCGGTTTCGGCATCGATCAGGCAATCACGCTGGAAGCCCTCGATGCAATGGAGCTGGAACAGCGAGACGCCAACTTGCTACCCGCCGACGCATTGGCAATGGCGCTGCCGGATATCCGCCTCGATGCAATTGCAGCAAAGGCTTTGCAAAACGGCCAGACACCGCGCGTCACTGTTGAATCACAACCAATGACCGACGACGGTTATTACCGGACTTATGACGAAACAGGCTTGTTTCTGGGAGTGGCGACGGCATCGCAATGCAGCGCAGACAGCGCTATATTGACCGCACTTCGAATGATGGCGCCCACAGCTGCGGTAGCGGAAAACCCCTGATTTCCCTGTCTTTTCTGGCCTGAAGCCGCTATAATCTTGGTCTTCGCTTTTGCCGTGATCCGAGCTTGCGAGTGTCGGAAACCGCGAGAGCCGCAAGTACCTGCGACAAGGTACGTGAACTGAACTGGAGTATCAAAATGGCAACAACGCAAGAAGTCATGCTGCAATACCAGCGCGCCAAAGGCGACACTGGTTCCCC
>JANMZU010000899.1:0-3519 GCA_031383585.1 Betaproteobacteria bacterium | reverse complement strand
GCAATCCAGATGAGTTTGTCGCGCAACGTTGGGCCCGGCGTGCCCGACTCCGAACCGTTGTGCAGACCAGCCGCCGCGCCCCGCACAAGCAGGGTGTCTGCCCCTCTGATTCGCCGCCATGCCAATGCACCGATCAACATTGCAAACACCACAAATCCGATCGACCAACTCAGTGCCTGATGTTGCGTTGTGATCCATGGCTCGATTAGGAACGGATAGCCCATAAGCGCTAGCAGCGAGGCCAGATTCGAAAGTGCAAACAGCCGGTACGGGCTGGCGCCGGGCTGACTGCTGCTGAACCATGCCTGCACCAGCGGACTGGTGGTTGAAATTAGAAAGTAAGGCAAACCGATGGTGGCAGCGAGGAGCAGCAGAATTCGCAGCCCCGGGTCTTCCGCACCGCCCGGCTTCCAGGAAATGTCGGGAATAATCGGTAGCAACAGCAGGGCAATGACGATGAGTGTCAGGTGCAGGCCCGCCTGACGCTTTGCCGTCAGTTGCCGGGTAGTCCAGTCAACGTAAAAGTAACCGGCCAGCAACATGCACTGGAAGAACACGAGACAGGTTGTCCACACGGCAGCCGAGCCGCCAAACCACGGCAGAATTTGCTTGGCGATAATTGGCTGCACCAGGAACAACAGGAACGCAGAGACAAAGATGGTGAGCGCGTAGAGGTTGATCATATCTTGACGCCAGCCGCATCACTCGACGTGTGGTGGCTCTCGGCGCGCTTACCGTGGAGCCCGCGCAAACCTGCATCGGACATAGGCTTGCGACGCGACGCGAACGGCAGATTGTCCAGTGCGATCATCGTCTATCGAGACAATTTCTTTGTTGGACCCTTCCCTACATATTTATTCAGCCACGCAAAATATTCCTTGTACCAAAGCCGCGAATTCTGCGGCTTCAAGATCCAGTGGTTCTCATCGGGGAAAAACACTAGTCTTGACGGCACCTTGAGCGCCTTCAGCGTGCTGTAGTACGCCAGCCCTTGCGCATCCGGTACGCGGTAGTCAAGCGCGCCGTGAATTACCAGCGTCGGCGTTTTCATATGCTGGACAAACGCGATGGGATTTTGCGAGGCGAATTTCTGTGGGTCAGTCCAGTAGCTGGTCGCGAGCGAATGGTCGAACCAGTAACCGGCATCCCCGGCGTACATCGACACCCAATCGAAGCAGCCGGCATGGCAAACGTATGCCTTGTAGCGGTCTCCGCCCTTCTTGGCACCATTGCGCCCATTCATCCACGCGACCATTTTGCCGCCGTAACTGCCGCCGCTCGCGACCAGCCGGTTGCCGTCGATGTAGCCTTGTTTCAGCATGAAGTCGGTAGCAGCCTCGACATCGACATGCTCTTTGCTGCCGAACGTGCCGGTATTGGATTCGAGGAATTTGTTTCCCCAGCCCAGCGAGCCATGATAGTTCACGCACACCACTACATAGCCTTGCGCGGCGAATACCTGATTGTTCCAGCGCTGGTGAAAGTTGTCGCCCCAGTTGGCGTGCGGGCCGCCGTGAATGTTATGCAGTAGCGGCCATTTTTTCTTCGCATCGAAATTCGGCGGGTATACCACCCACATTTGTACCGGCTCGCCATTCCAGCCTTTGATGGTGAATTCCGTCACTTCGCCCAATTTGAATTTCGCCATCAAGGCGTCGTTGAATGACTCAAGTGCCGCCTCGCCTGTGCCGTCTGCATGGCTCACGAATACCTTGGGCGCAGCGGACATGTTGTTGCGCACGTAGACGACCTTTTCGCCTTTCACATCAAAATCGGTAATCGTGCCGCCCTGCGCGATCAACGTCGGCTTCTTCGCGTTCACTGGCAACCGCCAGACGTTCAATCGGCCGAATTCATCTGCGGTAAAGTAAATACTTTTGGCGTCAGGTGCCCATTTCAGCGGCGCGTTGATATTGCGATCCCACTGGCTGATCACCCCTAGCTTGCCGCTTTTGCGATCGACCATGGCGATCTTGTAATCGTCATCCATCGAACGGCGCATGTTCTGTACCAGCAGCGCAATCGTTGTGCCGTCAGGCGAATAAGTTGGCGCGTGATGTGAGAGGGGAGAGTCTGCAGTCAGGATTTTTGCCTTGCCGGATTTGATATCCATTTCGGCGATGTGATGCTCCTGATCACCGCGCGCATCCTTGTTCGGGTTGAAGCAGAACGCGATGTGCCGTCCATCGGCAGCAATATCATAGTCCGCGAAGCCGGGGTCAGCAGTCTGCAAGGAAAATTTGCCGCCTGCGAACAGATCACGGCATTTTCCTGTCTTGAGATCGAGTACATGCACATGCGGCTGACGGCCGTCCGAGAGCCAGTGGTCCCAATGACGAAAGCAGGTGTGGTCTACGACGTGCGCCTTGACCTTGTCGTCCTTCTTTTCCTTAAGTCGCTTCGCCTGCGCCTTCTCGCCCTTGCTGTCCGGCCACACCCAGGAAATGAAACCAATCTTGTTTGAATCGGGGAACCATTTGATCGCAGACGCGCCGGTGGCGATATTCGACATGCGGCGTGCTTCACCGCCGTCGGGCGGGATGACGTAAATCTGCGGCTCCTCATCGGCATTCTTGCCCTCACCGCGTTTTGCGACAAACGCAATCGACGCGCCATCCGGCGACCATTGAGGTTGGCCATCTTTGTCGCCGCACCGCGTCAACTCTCGCGGATCACCGCCGAACGTAGATAGCAGCCACAGACTGGTGCTGCCTTTGTTTTCGTCTATATCGTACTTCGCCAGCACTACACAAGCCTGTGTGCCATCGGGCGAGAGCGTTGGCGAGGATGGCCGCTGGATTTGCCACAGATCAACGGCGGTGATGGCTCTGGTTTTCTTGGGCATGTTGTTAGTTCGTATTTTCAGTGGGAATGGTGAACTCTAGCACTGGCGCGGCGTTGGGCGTATTTTTTTGCCACGGAGCGCGTCATTGCTGGGGTTTTGCGGGTGCAACGAAACCCCTCACCCCAACCCTTCTCCCAAGGGAGAAGGGCTACATGCCTGCCATTCAAGCGCCGATCCAGGTGAACTTCCTTTTTACCCAAACCGCGTTAATTTCAATCCGCCTCAGGCGATAATCACCCATCCAAATTCGAGGAACGCAACATGGCAAAACTGAACGTAAACGGGAAGGTTGTCGATTACACAGCAGAGGAAGGCACGCCTTTGCTGTGGGTGCTGCGCGAGCAGCTAGGGATGACCGGCACAAAGTACGGTTGCGGTATCGCCCTGTGCGGCGCTTGTACCGTGCATATCGACGGCGTTCCCACGCGGTCCTGCGTGCGACCGGCTGCGACGGTTAAGGCAACCGAGAAAATTGTCACCATCGAAGGTCTCTCAAAAGACGGCATGCATCCGGTCCAAAAAGCTTGGGTGGCGCTCGATGTGCCGCAATGCGGTTTTTGCCAGTCCGGCATGATCATGGCCGCGACGGCGCTGCTAAAAGCGACGCCGAACCCGACCGACAAACAGATCGACGATGCCATGACCAACATCTGCCGCTGCGGAACCTACAATCG
>JANMZU010000896.1:0-2433 GCA_031383585.1 Betaproteobacteria bacterium | reverse complement strand
CCTAGTTTGAGTTCCTGATCCACTACCCTGGCGGATTTGTATTCATTGAAATCATGCTGCTGCATGGCGGTGTCACCCAGGATGCTTGCGATGGCCCGCCCCGGCAGTAGCTGGATTTCGGTGCCATGAATCATGTTCACTTGAGCGACCGGTGCAGCCAGCGCAACATACACACCGCCGCCTAGTTTACCAAGCACAGTCGTCTCAACATGGACGCCTGCCCGCGACAGCGCGTGCAGGGCGCATGCAAGATCGGCGAGATAGGCGGAGAGCATGATGCGTTCGTCATCCAGTGTAGTGGCATGCGAATCGCAGTCGACGAGGAAGTGTAATTTGGCAAGCACCGTCTTCGCGCTGGCGCCCACGTGGTCGGCGCGTGCGGCAACCATTTGCCATAGCGTGTCCGCTTGCAGCCACGCTCGCTCTGCGCCAAGAAACTGGCTGCCAATGAATCCTGCGATTGCAACGGTTTCGCCAGCGCAGTCACCTCGGCCGTTCAAAATGCCGCCGCGCGCTTCAATCTCATAGCCTTGCGGATAGAGCTTGGCCAAGTCCTTGCGCTCGATCTTTTCAGCCACAGCCGCTTTGTCTGCAGAGACAAGCTTGCTGAGCCTGGCGCCGAGCAGCGCATGGCGCTCGACGACGGCGTTGCCAATAAAATGCGCTGCCTCCATCGAGCCCCGGTCCGCCGCCATCAATTCATACTCGCCTAGCTTGGCGCGTGCCTGACCGCTAATGGCCGCCATCGACATTGCGGCAAACGCATCGTCGAGCGCAGATACGCCGGCAGCCTGCGCAAGGATTGCAGGGCCAGACATCGCCAGGCGTGTGTTGTCGGCATAGACGCGGGTGCCCGCGAGTGCGGCCAGCATAGATGCGCCACCAAAACAGTTCGTGCCGCAGATAGCCATCACCGGCGCACCCGCCGACACCGCGCTGACCGCTGCCCGGTACATGTGCCGGAACGCGCCCAATGCAGGCAGCCCATCAGATACCCGTGCGCCGGCAGAATCTATGTACAGAATCAAACCGCATTTCTGCGCTTCCGCCACCTTGAACAGACTGGCAAGCTTCTCGCATTCCTTGACACCTAACGAGCCGCTGGCGATTTTGTTTTCGATGATGCCGACAAATACCGGCGACGAATCACCACGGGGCGAGGCCAAACGACCACGCCCGATGCTGAGATTGCCAACCGCCTCAGCCGTGGGCGTGAATGCAATCTGGGACTTAAGTGTTGCGAGACATTCTGCAGGGAGCATGAGACTGCGCGTAAACGATTACATGCGCGGTTAGACGCGACCGAACTTCATCAACGCAATGATTGACAGTCCAATGGCGAGATTGAGCATCACGCCAAGCCGGATCTGCTCAAGCTGCCTCGCCCCGAGCGACCAATTTTCGGCCGAAACAGCACTAGCCAGCCGACGAAATGGCGCGGCACGCAAATGGAAAAAGACGGTCATCATCACTGCGCCCAGCAGGATCATCCATGTCCACGTTGCCGGCATGCTTTTCATGCCCACCGAGACGATCATGGTGATGCCAGTGGCAATGATGACGGCAATGGCCAAAATCACAATGCTGAAAAAACGCCCTAGTGCCGCATGCATCAGCGGGATGCGCTGTGGTGGCGGCAAAACAGCAACGGCAGCGGGACGCAGGCAAAACAGCGCGAAGATCATGCCGCCAACCCAGGTGACCACTGCCAGCAGGTGTACGAGCAGCATGGCTGAATAGAGTGTCATGCCGCAATTCTAACGTCTGAGAAGGCAATTCGCCGTCCAGACACGACTCATCTGACGAGATTGGCTCTCGCTTCGGTGAGGGCAGCGTCCAGATACGCACCATAAAAATCAGGAATCATCGAGCCTACCAGTGGCTTTGCGAGCATCTCGCCCTTGTTGCCAAAGAACATGACGACCGGCGCGAGCTTAAACCCGCGACGCGCAGCAAATTGGGCATGGGTGATAGTACTGCCGTCGAAATCACGCAACTGGGCGGAGCCATTAATTTCGACCTGACGCACGATCGGCCTTGCAATGGACGTTGGATCATTGAGCAAGGGGAGCAGATGTGAGCGCCGCACGCTGTCGCAGTGTGGGCAGCCCTGAAGGCTGAGCATGATGATCAATGGCGCACCGTTGCGCTTGCTGTCAATGCCATCAGCGGCGAGATCAGTCGCCAGTGGCAACATGGGGTGGCAATTGGCAGCGGCGGACAGCATCAGCAGCGCTAGCGTAGTCATCATGCTGGTAATGCGATGCCAATGCTGTCGAGTGGGCATCATTTTTTCGACAGCGATTCTTTTTCCATCAACAGGTACGTGCCGTAGGCGTTGATGCGATTGGCTGCCTCGAACGCGGGTACTTTGGCGAAACGGCTCCAGTCGGTTCGCGCGTAGACTTCATCGAAGGGTACAAAGTCTTCGAC
>JANMZU010000841.1:0-7596 GCA_031383585.1 Betaproteobacteria bacterium | reverse complement strand
CTTGCCAGCGCTTCACGGTTCGGTGCAGCGCCCAGCCATTCGATGGCGTAGTGCCTGGCGTTGGGGCCGCTTAACATGTCCTCTACGTCGGCGATGCCGAAGTAGTTGATGATCGCTGCGACGTTCATTGGAGGCTCCGCGCCGTTTACCCAGCGCGTGTTGTCGTCGGTAGCGCAGGCGCGATCAAACGGATTACCAGCGGGCAGCATGCCGGTGATGAGCGCCAGATGCCCACCCGCCGAGCGGCCAGTGAGTACGATCTTTCCGCTGTCAATTTTCAAATCCTTCGCGCGGCGGGTCAGCCAGCGCAGTGCGCAGCGTGTGTCCTCCACCGCTGCAGGAGCCGGTGAAACCCGGCCCAAACGGTAGCCAACGTTGGCTACCGCAAAGCCCATTTGCATGTACTGCATCAGCGCAAGTGACGATGCTTCCTTGCTACCCTCGACCCAGCCGCCACCGTGGAAATTGATCACCAGCGGGACCGGCCCGGCGGGGTTGCGCGGCAAGTACAGGTCCAGTTTCAGCTCCACATTGTTCGCCGTCGAATAAGTGACATTGGAGCGGATGCTGTACTGGTCGCTGATCAGATCGACGAATTGAACTGCCGATTCCGACGCGTTGGCCGTCGCATCCGCTGCAGCTGGGACGACAGACGTCAGGCCAAACGCGGTAACGACCGCCAATCTTGCCAAACTTGAGACGAGTCTCGACATGATGACCTCAACAGGACAGGGACATTCTTGAGTCTAGCAAAACCAACGCAACCGTCCCGTTAAGTGGCTGTGCGTTAAGTCAACGAACTAGAACTTGTACTCAACACTCGCGCCGATATTCATCGCTGTCGGATTGGTGTTGGTCGACGTGGTGCGCCCGGTTGCGTCTGTGAATGTCGTCGAGTTGACCGTATCCTGCCTCAGAATATTCGCCATCCGCAAGCGGAACTGCAGGGTGGGCGTGTATTTGTAGAGCACATACATGTCCAGGTCGCGCTTCGGCGTCAGGTAGCGGCTCTCGGTGACACTCGTGCGTACATCACCGCCACTACGAAATGTGGCGCTGGCACCCGCGACAATCATGCCGCCGCGCATCCGGTAATCCAGACCCACCGTGGCGTTGAACGGAACTTGCTGGTCAAGCCGATTGTTGGGTCCGGGCACTTCATCTACGCTCGAAAAATTGCGGGCCATATTGAAACGGAAGTCGATCGGAGGCGCTTCCTTGTAGAGCGTTTGCAGGGGAAACTTCGCGTCGAATTCGACGCTGCGGCTGGTTGCCGAGCCCTTGTTCACCGGCTTGCTTACCCAGCGACCATCCAGCAGGAGTGTGCTGCGGCTGTTGTAATTGGTGAGATTGCGCAGCGTGCCGCTGACGCTCATCGACGCGCCTTTTGCCCAGAAGTGCTCATAAGCCAGATCGACGCCAGTGGCGAGTTCCGGTTTCAAGCTCGCATTGCCGGTTTGAAAGTCTGGTGCCGTCGAGGTATTGACGGTGGACTTGAACACGCGCGGAATGAGGCTGAGCGTATCGGGTGCTTTGTAAGTCCGGGTAAGGGCAAAACGAAACTGGCGGCCCGACTTGTCTGGAAATTTCCATAGCGTCTGAAATAGCGGGCTTGCCACGCTGGAACGGTTCTTGACTGTATTTATACTATTGCCGCTACCGGTGGTCTCGATGCCTTCCCAGCGCAAACCCAGATAAATGGACCAATTGGTCAGCACGTTCCATTCGTCCTGCGCGAAGAACGCCATCTTCTGCACTTTGGCGCGGTAATCCTCTACGCTGTCGATGGAGGGCGCGGCAATATTGGTCTCGGTTAATTTCGTCGACGAGTTGTTGCGGTTCAAGCCAACATCCCAGCCCGCCACCAGCGAATGGCCTTCCACTATCGGTGTCGAATACTTGCCCGCGAATGAAAAACTGTTGTCCTTCGACGGCCCCAGCGTGCTGCGATCAAGCGTTTGCAAATTACTGTTGTTGAAAGAATTGATGAACGAATTATTATCGCGATCACTAACGTTGACGGTGAATTTCAAATCAAGCTTGGCGCCCTCGGCAAGCTTCAGGATCAGATTGCCATTGTTGCTGAAGCTGTTGCCAGCCCCTTGGTTGCGGCTGCGGGAAATCGGGTATGGCGTGGTCTCGCCAAGCCTGTATTCAGTCAGCCCATTCGACTTGTTGTCGTAGCGATAGGCATTGAGCGATGGCCGCATGGTAAACGAATCGCCGCCCGAGAGCGTCCAGGCCAGCGTCGAGAACAGACCAAAATATTTGCTGCTACCTTCGCTTCTACTTTGGACAAATCGTTCGAGATTTTTGTTGCCGGCCGGGTCGAATCCGACCATCTGACCTTTGTTGTTGTTGTCGTTGATCGAACTACCGCCATAAGCCCCAACGGAGAATGCCAGCTTGCCAACGGTATCGGCGACCTGCGCGCTCAGGTTGCGGTTGTTGTAACCCGTGCCGCTATACCAGCCCGTATTGATGGTGCGTTGTGAAACGCTGTACTTCTTTTTCATGACGATGTTGATGGTGCCGGCAACTGCCTGCGTACTGAATTCGGCCGTTGCTGCGCGCAGGATTTCGATACGTTCGATCAAATCCGGGGACAGGTTTTCGATGGAGAATCCCGGCGGCGGTCTGTCGCCGTCGATAAGTACCTGGGTATAGCCGTTGCCCAGACCGCGCATGCGGATGCTGTTGCCCACCACCGTTACGCCGGGGAGGCGCTTGAGTACGTCGAGCACCTGCGTATCGCCGTAGCGTTTGATTTCCTCCGCGTTGACGACAATCTTGGTTGCAGTATCGTCCTGGCGCGCGTCGTAGCTCGACTGAGAAGCAGTGACTTCTATCTTGTCGACCGACTGTGGAGGCTTGGCTGCCGGGCTGCTACTTTCAGCCGCCGGCTTGGCAGGTTCTGGAGGCTTTTCCTGTGCGAAAACGTGTTGGACGCTGGTCGCTATAACAAAACTGAGCGCAGTCAGCGCAATCGTGTTCGCGCGGCATTGGCGCATTCGCCGTTGGGAAATATTCATTCTGTCTCTTGATAGATTATGGCGAAAACGCACGAATTCTCGCACAAAACCCTAAGACTGGCGCGGCTTTCGGGGCATTTTCTGTCGGAAAAGTCCGTCCATGCTAGGGTTTGTTACAGTTTTGCTAGTGTTGTGACGACGTGTCACCGTATTTGTCTGAATGTCGCTCTCGGTTGAGTCGCCATGTCGACCACCCAAAGCCTAAGTCGCATGCGCGTCGCGCACGGACTCCTCCAATTCGGCAAATGCCTCCTGCACATACTCAGCAAGCATAGCCAGATTCGGCAATTCGTCGGTCGCGATTAGCCCAAAGAACAGGTCGCCAGCGTAACTGAAGAGCGTGATATTGAGCAGGTTGCTGGGCGGCAGCGTACTGATCGGATGCATCTCTTCGACCTTTGCTCCCTTGATGTATAGATGTTCCTTCGGCCCCGGCACGTTAGACACCAGCGTGTTGCCCATCGGTGGCAATGCATTGGAGAGTTTCAGCAATTCGGCGATCTGCGCAATCAGCCCGGCGATGATGGTGTAGGACTCGATGGCCTCAGGCGCGACGCTGTCGATCATGGTGCGCACGTTACGCAGCGAGAAGCCGATGTTACGCAGCCGCACGTAGGGGTCATCGGTCGGCGGTGACAATTCAACCAGGACGATGCCAAGTTTGTTGCCAGCCGTTTTTTCACCCTCTTTGCGCAGATTCACCGGCATCTGAATGATGATCGGGCGCTTGAGCTCTACGCCTTGGTCGCTCAGGTAGCGCCGCAGTGCGCCATCGAGGCAGGTGAGCGCGACGTGGTTGAGGGTAGAGCGGGTACGCTTGCGAATCCGGTCCACCCGCTCCATCGACACGCCAGCCGTAGCGAACTGGCGCCCGGCGGTGACCTGCCCGGTCAGCGGCGTCTTTGCGCTTGAGAAAAACGGCAACGCAATCGCATTTTTGGTGAGCTTCACGCCTTCGAGACACAGCATTGCCGTCAATCGACTGATGCCAAATAATCGGCGGCTGATCCCGCCTGCCTCGGACCACATGGATCGCATCATTTCCTGGCTGCGCTTTTTGCGCCTCGTGCCATGGCCGCCATGCTTGAGTGTCCATGCGGGCGTGAGCTCATGATCATCGGCAGAATGCGCCATCCCTTCCTCGGTCCAGCGCGTCATGGTGACGCCGTCAGCATAGGCGTGATGCATTTTTTGGTACAACGCAAAGCGTCCGCCTGCGAGGCCGTCGATGACGTGGACCTCCCACAGGGGGCGGGTCCGATCCAGCATCGGCGTGTGCAGCAGAGAGACATAATCGTAGAGCGATTGCTGGTCGTTTTTGCCCTTGGCAAGCTTGTGATAAAACACATGCTGATCCAGATCAACCTCATCCACCTCTTGCCAGTGTGGCATCGCCGTCGCCGCAAAAACGATGATGCGATTGAACGGCGGCTGAACATCGGTAAACGTGAGGAACTCCCGGTACAGCACCTTGGCAAAGCCGACGGTGGATTTGGCGGGCCGTCGACACACCATCAATCCCGCAACATGCTTCGGGCTGGCTTCGGTCTCAGCGATGAAAAATCCAAGGTCAAGTAACGACAGTTTGTTCATGATGCTCCGTTGATGGTGGATAGCGGTTGCGGATAGCGCCATTTTGCGCCTTTGCGCAGCACAACGATGTTGGAGTATTCGGCCTGTGTCGGGAAGCCCCATATAGCGGCTGCGCTTTGGCCATGCCAAAATCGCTAGATGAACCCAACCGTGCCCGTCCCCGTGAATGCGCTGGAAGCCCTCAATCAGTCGGTGGCCGTCATCTGGCTCAAGACCAATCCCTACGCTTACCCGTCGCTGGAAATTGTACACATCATCGGCATCGCGCTGGTCTTCGGCACGCTTTGGATTGTCGACATGCGCATCCTTGGGCTGATGCGCCCGTTCGACGCGAACCAGCTTGCCAAACACGTGATCCCATGGACCATCGCAGGCTTCCTGCTGGTGGCCATCAGCGGCTTCACGATGTTCGTCTCACGTGCAGGCGACCTGATCAACAATCCCGCTTTCATCGCGAAGATGTGCCTGATTTTTGCGGCCGGCACCAACGCCGCGATGCTGCATGCGCGCGGCGCCATCGACACCGCCACTGGCATGACCAAGGCGCAGGCGCTGCTCTCGATCTTTATCTGGACTGCGGCCATTGCCTGCGGCCGCTGGATAGCTTATGTTTGAGAAGAATTTAAATTGAGAAAGAGATAAACATGAATCGCCGACATTTTTTCCCTGCAGTTGCCGCGCTGTTTTCCTTGCCACACAGCCAGCGCCTCATTGCGCATCATGGCTGGTCCAGCTTTGATGAGTCGCGCCCTCTTTATATCGCAGGTACGGTCAAGTCGATGAAGTGGCAAAACCCGCACGCTGAAATCGTCATTACCATGGCAGCCAACGCCACACTGCCCGTTGACCTTGCCAAACGCAGCGTTCCCGCACAGACGGCAAGCGTCGATGGCGCAAAGGTTTTCGCCGGCGCAACGTTGCCAAAAAGACGTGGTGACTGGACCATAGAGCTGTCGCCGATGACGCGCATCGACGCATGGAAAGTCCCGGCGCCGAAAGTTGGAGACACCGTCGCCGCCGTGGCCTACAGTTTCAAGGATGAAAAAGGCGAGGCGTTTGCGCGGGTGGAGTACTTGATTATTGGCGACAGGATTTATGGGCTGCGGTCAATGCCGGGTTAGCGTGGCGCCATAGATTGTTGGAAATCATGTCAAGTTGCGTATTGGTTTAAGTGAAAGCTGATCTCGCTAATTTTTGAAATCGATGCCGTCCAGCTATCGCGCAAATGCTATCAATCATGTTTGCCAAGCCCAAAAAGTCGCGTATTCTCCAAATACGTAACAGATAAGGCAATACATGCAATCGTCGCAACAACCGTCAGTTCTGAGCCGTATTACGGCGCTTGCCGACGCCTTTGCCTGGCCGTTGCGCGCATCGCATTATCTGGAGCTGGTAAATCCGCTCTGGATAACGCACGCTCTTCAGGCGCGTGTCGAGAAGGTCTGGGATGAAACTGCTGACGCCCGCACGCTGACACTCAGACCCGGCCATAACTGGCGCAGCCATCGCCCCGGACAGCACATGCGTGTCGGCGTCCCGATTGGCGGCATGCATTACACGCGCACCTACTCGATTTCGTCTGCCCCTGAATCTGAAGACGGCTGCGTCACGATTACCGTCAAGGCAATTGCTGGCGGACGCATGTCCCACCATCTGGTGCGTAACATCAAGCCCGGCGATTTCCTGCCGATTGGCGTGCCGCAAGGTGATTTCTATCTGCCTGATGCCCAGCCGACGCTACCGCTATTCATCAGCGCGGGCAGTGGCATTACGCCGATCATGAGCATGCTGCGGAGCTTGATCGCGCAGGAGCGGCTACCGAATGTCGTGCACTTGCACTATGCGCCCCACGCCTACGACGTGATTTTCGGGCAGGAGTTGAAAGCGATTGCGGAGAAGCATCCGCGCTACAACTTGCACCTGACGTTTACGCGGGAGCCGGGGCAGACAGTTTCGCAAAAGCGCCACTTTGGCGCAGAGCAGCTAGATGCAATGTGCCCCGATTGGCGCGCGCGCGATGTCTATGCCTGCGGACCGCAAGGCATGCTCGATGCTGTGGAAGCGCACTGGCGGGATGCTGGTTTGAGCCGCCAGTTGCACATTGAACGATTTCGCGCCCAAGTTGCCGAGGCGCCCAAAGAAATTACCGCGGGCCGTGTGCGGTTTGCCAATAGTGCTGTCGAGGCCGACTCCGACGGGATTATCAATTTGCTACGGCTCGCCGAAGACGCCGGTCTGAATCCTGCTCATGGATGCCGCATGGGTATGTGCCACAGCTGCGATACCAGACTTAAATCAGGCTGTGTCCGGGACTTGCGAACCAACGCGCTGTTGAACGAACCCGGGCAGCTGGTGCAGATTTGCGTTTGCGCAGCTGCGGGCGACGCTGAGCTGGAACTTTAATTGATGGAGCATTGAGATGGGCATGCCTACACACTTTAGCGCCGGCGAAATAGAAGAGTTTGGCCGCGAGATCGACGCCATCCGCAATGAAGTCATGGACACGCGCGGAGAGCGTGATCGGGCCTACATTCTCAACGTCATCCGTGTTCAACGCAGCCTTGCGCTGGGTGGGCGAGTCGCCCTCTTGCTGAGCATTCTTCTTCTGCCGGCGGTGGGTCTTGCAGCCGGCGGTTGGCTGGCGTTTGGCAGTGTGCTCGGCATTGGCACGGCCATGCTGGGACTCGCCAAAATTATCGAGAACATGGAAATCGGCCACAACGTCATGCATGCCCAGTGGGATTGGATGCGCGACCCGAATATCCAGTCCAACACCTGGGAGTGGGATCACGTCTGTCCCTCAGACCAATGGAAGCACAGCCACAATGTGGTTCACCACACCTGGACCAACGTGATCGGCAAAGACCCCGACGTCGGCTATGGCGTTTTGCGCGTTTCGGCCCAACAGCGTTGGCGTTTCAAATTCCTGCCGCAGGCATTTACCAACCTGCTGCTGTGCTTGCTTTTTGAA
>JANMZU010000801.1:0-11035 GCA_031383585.1 Betaproteobacteria bacterium | reverse complement strand
CACCCGATGGCACGCCAGTAGTGGCCGTTTTCCCGCCGCTATGTTGGCCAACAGACAGACCGCCGCCGCTGATACGCGCACACTGCACTTCTACGGTTGCGTATTTGGGTATTGCAGAGCTCAAGATCGCTCCGCCGATGTCGCAAGCCGTTGCCACGTAATGAGGAGAAGCGAGATCGCAATCACCGGCAACCATTTAATCGAATTGCTCCCACGCAAGGCTCGCCTGAGTCTGCTGGCCGACTGCGAGCCGGTCGAACTGGTGCTGTCGGAGGTACTGTCTGAGCCGGGCGAACCCATCCGCCACGTTTATTTCCCGACCGCTGGATTCATCTCACTGGTCATGCTGATTGACAAGAATCCCGCCCTGGAAATCGGCATGGTCGGGCGAGAAGGGATGCTTGGCGCACAACTTTCGCTGGAAGTAGCCATTGCGCCGTTGCACGCTCTGGTGCAAGGGCCAGGTACGGCACTGCGAATTGAGGCGGCTGCGTTTCAGCGCCAACTGAATACGTTCCCCGCACTGCAGCGGGGCATGCACCGCTATCTGTATGTGCTGATGACGCAAATGGCGCAGTCGGCCGGCTGCCTGCGTTATCACCAGATTGAGCAACGTCTTGCCCGCTGGCTGCTGATGAGCCAGGACCGGGCAGAGTCCGATACCTTTCGCATGACCCACGAATTCCTCGCCTACATGCTTGGTGTGCGCAGAGTCGGCATTACTGCGGCAGCGGGGAAATTGCATCGAAGCGGGCTCATTGAATATAAACGCGGCGTGTTGACCGTGTTGAATCGAAGCGGGCTGGAGGCCGCGTCCTGCGGCTGCTACGCGGCTGATCGCAAAACCTACGCGAAACTGCTGGCCTGAATCGCCTTTCTTGGTAGTGCCCCAGATACTCGCGGCAGCGTTAAAACCGGCCACCAGGAGCGCTATGTTCGGCACCGCACATAGTTAAAGTATTGTGTTCGCTATCGCACACAATTGCTTGTTTATACACGGATATTTATATTCTGTGGTAATGTTGACTCTCACCTGTAGACCTTTGGTTCTACCCGCCCGGAATCGATCTTCCGAAAATCAAGAAAAGAACTTCGACGAGGCGGGTGCCAAGACTTATTACTAGAGAGTTTTACATGCCAGGTTCAAAGAATGTCGCGATTACCAATCGCCTGCTCACGTCGTTGCCCCAGAAGACTAAAAAAGATTTGTTGCCATATTTCACCACGGTAGAGCTACAGTTTGGCGATGTGCTCTACGAGGCTGGCGGTCCAATCCGCCATGTTTATTTTCCCGATGATTGCCTCGTTTCGTTGCTAACCACGGTTGACGCCAATCGCGCCGCGGAGGTTGGTCTGGTCGGTAACGAGGGCATGATCGGCGTTCCGGTTGCATTGGGAATCGATGTGTCGCCGTTTCTGGCTGTGGTGCAGGGGCGAGGCAATGCACGATGCATGAAAACGGCGGATTTTCGCCGCGAGTTCCGCAACAGCGCGGCGTTACAGAGCGTGCTGTTTCGATTTACCCACTTGCTGATGACGCAAGTCGCGCAAACGGCCGCTTGCAATCGCTTTCATGTGGTGACGCAGCGACTGGCGCGCTGGCTGCTGATGACCCGAGATCGCGTGCACGCCAACGAATTCGTGCTCACGCAGGAATTTCTGGCGCGAATGCTCGGCGTACGCCGCGTCGGTGTCACCCAGGCAGCGAGCGCCTTGCAGAAGTTGAAACTAATAAGCTATACCCGTGGCAACATTACCATCATCGATCCAAGTGGCCTGGAAGCTGCCGCCTGCGGTTGCTATGAAGCAGTTAAAGAGCTATACGCGAAGTAAATCGCGTAGCAGCAGATTCCTCGCGTAACGTTGTTCGGATTGACGGGTTTGGGGTCGCACCGCGCCTCGGCTCACGGTGCGCCTGGCAAAAGGTGCGGGTCGGGCGTGTTATTCCATTTCTCAATCATTATTTCAATAAACGAGTGGTGGAAATATCAAACATTCGTCGTCCCCGCGAATGGTGAAGGCACGCCTTCACCCCAGTGACTTTGCGGAGAGAGACGCTGGATTCCCGCCTTCGCGGGAATGACGAATTTTTTTGCCGGCCCAGTAACTTAATGCACTAATGAAGTAGAAATCGAATTAGTTAATAACAGTCTTGGATAAACCTAACCCTTCTTCCCCGCAGCATTCGCCGTCAACCGCGAAAACACCAGCGCGGCATCGAGCGCGTCCATAAACGCATTCACCCGCATTGGCTTGGTAATGTAGTTGAAGAATCCCGCTTCAAGGCCTTTGGCGATGTCGTGCGGCATGGCGTTGGCGCTGAGTGCGATGATAGGGATATGCGCGGTTAGCGGGTCGCTGCGCAATACCTGCAGCGCGTCGATACCGTTCATGCCGGGCATGTTGATGTCCATCAAAATCACTTCCGGCTGATTGGTGCGTGCCGACGTGATACCAGTGATGGCATCGGTCGCCGTGAGCAGGCTCAGGTCGGCGCGGCGAGCGATAATTTGTTCGACCAGTTTCAAATTGGCCAGGTTGTCTTCAACGTAAAGCAGCTTCCGCAACTGGGCTCCCGACTCATGCGTGATTGGCGAATCCGCAGCGAGTGCCGGCTTCGCGTCGACCAGCATGGGCGGTGGCGCTGGCGCCGTGCTCAGCTCGACCCAGAATTCACTGCCTTCACCAACCACACTCTCCACGTCGATCATGCCGCCCATCAACTCCACGAGTTGTTTGCTCACTACCAGGCCGATACCCAGGCCGCGCTCGTTGCCGGCCTCTTGACCGAGGCGATTGAATGGCTGAAATAGCTGCAACAGTTTTTCTGGCGTCATACCGTGCCCGCTATCGACTACGCTGATGCGAATCGAATCCGGCGCCGTAAGCCCGGGCGTGCAAATGACCTTGACGCTGCCGCCGGGCTTGTTATAGCTCACGGCGTTGACCAGCAGATTCATCAACACCTGTTTTAGCCTGGTTTCATCCGTTTTCACAAACAGTGGGGTTTCAAAGGTCGGGAAGGTAATCGCGATGCGGCGCTTTTTGGCCTGCGGCTCGATGAGGGAAAAACATCGGCGCAGCACCTCCGTCAGCGACGCAGGCTCAAGCGATAGCGCCGCCTTGCCCGACTCGATCAATGCCAGATCGAGGACGCCGTTGGAGAGATCCAGCAAATATCGTCCGGCCAGCGAAATTTGTGTGAGATTTTCCTTCTGCGCCAGCGGCAGCGGCGGCATGGCGGACTCCATCAGCTGTGCAAAGCCAAGAATTACCTGCAGCGGCGTGCGCAACTCGTGGCTCATCTGCACGATGAAATCGGATTTCGCCAAACTCGCCTTTTCGGCGGCAATTTTTGCGCTCGTCAATTCTGCCTCAACGCGCTCTCGTACCGAATTATTGGTGCTGATGAGCAGATAGCCGATGGTCACGCCTGCGTCGCCGCGTAGCGGGCTGATCGACAGGCTTGCAGCGAGGCGCGTGCCGTCCTTGCAGATGTAGGTGACCGCATAAGTGTCGTCGATGTCGCGCGCAGCTTTGAATGTCAGCGCCTCGAAGCCCGGCTTGATCACCGTACCGAACTCGGCACTGAGCGCTTCAGCACGCGCCATCAGCTCATCCAGATCGTGCAGATCGCAGGGGCTGCTCTTGTCCACCACTTCAGCGGCCGCATAGCCCAGCATACACTCGGCGCCGATATTGAAGAATTGGATAATGCCGCTTTCGTCGGTGGCGATAATCGAGAAATTGGTGCTGTTGAGGATCGCGTTCTGCAGGGCCGACGATTTGAGCACGGCCTCCTGACGTCCGGTCTCAGCGTTGGCCCTTATTGCTCCGCTTGGGTTAGTAACGGCGGGTACTTCATTCATGACCGGTCTCGATATAGTACTTGTTGTGGCTTCAGGGTAAGCGAGGCCAGCTAAGGTCTTGAACTCGTTTCTTACCACATGGCTTGCCATTACTGGGGTGACAACGCAGTAGCCGAGGCCTGTGCGCATCCTGATACAAATAGTCTGTGCACCGTAGCACGGAAGCAGGTGCCAATTTGTAGGACCAAGACTGATTCCCCCATGCATGGGTCGCATGTAGGCGCAATCTGACCCGGCTTGTCGTGTTTCGCCGCTACCGGTAGCGGCACCGCAATAGCATCCTTGCGCACAAGTTGTTTATCTACTCATTGCATCCGGGAGAAACTCGTGCACGCAGACGTTGGCAAGCAGTACATCTGCTCAGGTTGGTCGAGCATATCAATGATCACTTTGCTGGCGATGCTGTTTAGTCTTTCCAGCTGCACAGCGTTGCCGCGGATGAACAGTGACATGCTGCCTGCCAAGCCGAATCCGGTGGCCATGGTGGGTGCGCGCGGACCGCTGTCGGCAAGCCAGAGCAAGTCGATCCTGAAGGGCCTCAGCAACCGCAGCGAAGAGACCGGCATTTTTGAGCGCCATCTTGCAGTCGAAGAGGCTGTTGCCGGTAGTCCGCTGACAGTCAGCAACCGCACCACGCTGTTGCAGGATGGTGAATCGACCTATGCGGCCATGTTCAAAGCCATCAATGCGGCCAAAGACAATATCAACCTTGAGACCTACATCATCGAAGACGATGACGTAGGCAGGAAATTCGCCGATGTCTTGATCCAGAAACAGCAGCAGGGGGTGCAAGTCGCGTTGATTTTCGATAGCGTGGGTTCGCTGTCGACCCCGAAAGAATACTTTCAGCGTCTCAGGGACGCTGGCGTCAAGGTGCTTGAGTTCAATCCCATCAATCCGATGGATACCAAGAAGAGTTGGCTGGTGAATCAGCGCGACCATCGGAAACTGTTGATCGTCGACGGCCAAAGCGTATTTCTGGGCGGCGTAAATATCAGTAATGTTTACTCAAGCGGCTCGTTCGTGAAAAGATCAAGCGCCGACAAGAAAGACCGCACGCCCTGGCGCGATACCCACCTGCTAGTGGAGGGCCCGGTAGTTGCGGAGTTCCAGAAGCTGTTTATGTCTACCTGGAAAAAGCAAAAGGGCGAACCGCTGCCGGACCGAAATTACTTTCCCGCGCAACTGCCAAAAGGCAAAGAAGTTGTCCGAGCAATTGGCAGCTCATCGGATGGCGGTGGCGGCGGACAGATGTACAACACCCTGGTCTCGGCCATCAACAGCGCCGAGACCTCGGTCTATCTCACCAACGCCTACTTCTCGCCGGACGAGCACATCATGACGGCGCTCAAAGAAGCCGTGGCCCGCAGCGTCGACGTCAAGATCATCCTGCCAGCCAAAACCGACTCAGGCCTGATTTTTCACGCTGGACGCTCTTTCTATGACGAATTGCTCGTGGCTGGTATCGAGATTTACGAGCGCACCGACGCCCTGCTACACGCCAAGACCGCCTTGGTCGACGGCGTCTGGTCAACCATCGGTTCGACCAATCTCGACTGGCGGAGCTTTCTGCATAACGATGAAATCAACGCGGTCGTGTTGAGCACGGCGTTCGCAGCGCAGATGAACACCATGTTCGAAAAAGATCTCGTCGCTTCTGAACGCATCACTCTCGAACAATGGCGCGCACGGCCACTGAGTTTGCGTGTGAGGGAACAGGCAGCGCGCCTCTGGGTTTACTGGTTATGAAAAAATGGAGAACTGCCAAATGAAAACGCTGATGCTGGCCGCATACCGGCTAGTGACAACCCCAACGGGGCAGCCGCGATGAAAAATTGTGGTGTGCCAGCAGTCACCCGCGTGCTGCGGATATGGTCCGGTGTTGGCTGTTGGCTGCTGACCGCTCTCTCGGGAGCAGGCGCTGCCGCAGAGGCTATACCTATACCCAATATACCCACCATCAGTGCTGTTGACGCCGGTTCTGCCGCTGCCATGCGCGAACGTCATGTTGCGCTCGCGCGCCAGCTGGCATCTAACCCCTACCAGCGACCGCTGGTTATCGAATCAACCCAGACATCCAAGGATGTAAAAGGCGATATTTATTCGGTGGTCCCGCATCCCTACGTCGCCGTAAGTGCGGCACTCGCAGGGCCGCGCAGCTGGTGTGACATCCTCATACTGCATCTCAATACCAAGTACTGCAAGACTAATCAGGGACCAGCCGGTACCAACTTGTTAATGAATATCGGAAAAAAATTCGATCAGCCGCTTGCCGACTCCTATCGCCTGACGTTTGCCTGGCAGCTGGTGGATCAAAAAGCCGACTACCTGCGGGTCATCATGTCCGCGGACGAAGGCCCGCTCAGCACCCACGACTACCGCATTACCGTCGAAGCCGTGCCCCTCGAAGATGGCAAGACATTTCTGCATCTCTCCTATTCATACGGATTTGGCTTTGCCGGCAACATCGCTATGCTCGCGTATTTCAAAACTATCGGGCACGACAAGGTTGGCTTCACTGTCACCGGCAAGGAAAAAGACGGCAAGCCAGCCTTTGTCGACGGTATGCGCGGTCTGGTCGAACGCAACACCATGCGCTACCACCTCGCCATCGAATCATTCCTGGGCGCACTCGCCGTTCAACCACCCGCACGCTTCGAAAAGCGCATCAACGACTGGTTCGTCGCTGCCGAGCGCTACCCAAGACAATTACACGAAATGGAGTTCACCGATTATCTGGCAATGAAGCGCAACGAGAATCAGCGTCAGCAACCGGATTAGAACAGGGCGATTTGCGGTGAGGGTGCCGCTGTAGTTCGGCAGCAGCCAACAGGCGCAGCGGGTTTTATCCTGCTTCTGCCACGAGCGGGGAGGGGGCCTGGAAGTACAAAATCCCATCCCAGGCGCCTTTTCAGCGCGTTCCGCCTGCGCCCGCCGCTCCCATAAGCCAACGCATTCCGATTCTCGATCATTAGTGAAAAAACGGGTGGTGGAAATATCAACGATTCGTCGTCCCCGCGAAGGCGGGGACCCAGTGACTCTGCAGAGAGAGACGCTGGATTCCCGCCCTCGCGGGAAAGACGAATATTTTTATCGTCTCAGTGAATTAATGCATTAATGAAGTGGAAATGGAATCAAGCGCTGGCAAGCCTGCCAGCCGCTTTCTCCTCGAAAAGCCGCACCAGCATTGGAGTTTTACTGTCCGCGATGAAATTATCGCGCAGACCGCGATCAATCGTGGACGGTACCGCTGGCAGCCTGGTGATATCCTGCAGCCCGGCGCAGTCGAGCAGAACGATATCGCGCTGGCACACCTTGATCAAGCCTTGCCGGGCTAGCCGCGAGAAAGCGCGACTGACGGTTTCCAGTGTCAATCCGAGCATGCTGCCGATCTCCTGTCGCGACAGATGCAGTTGCAGTTTGGTCGCAGACAGGCCGCGCGAGGCGCAGCGACATGACATCTCAAGCAACAGGGTGGCGACTCTGCCCTCGGCACAATAGGTGCTCATGCTGAGCATCAGTTCCCGGTCACTGCGGATTTCTGTGCTGAATGCGCGCAGCATTTCATGCGCCAATTCAGGGTTACGCTGGATTTGCAGCAGTACCGTTTCATACGGAACCGCCAGCACCTCGCAGGCGTCGAGCGCGATGGCATCGCAACCGTGCGTTGCTGTGGCAATCGCGTCCATGCCAAGAATGTCGCCGCGCAAGTGCAGGCCAGTGGTGCGTTCGCGGCCATCCTTGGTTACATAGCAGCTTTTGGCGAAACCCTCGCTGAGCACGTAGAGAAAACGAAACGTGTCGCCGACGCGAAACAGGTAGTCACCGGACTTGCGGCGGCGCTGTGCAGATGCGAATGCGCTGATTATTTCAGCCAGACGGGTTCCATGGCCGGTGGTTGCTGATCGTGGCGTCAATTGGCCGTATACCGGCAGTGGCCGTAGCGAACCGCCGGCATCGCCAGCCTGCGACTCACAGACATCCATTGTTGCGTGTGTGCTTGTACTCATTGGCGCTATACCCCGGTTTTTAAAATGGCACGGCCGTGCGCCATACAAGTCTGGTCCTGCGCTGCACGGTGACGATTGCTTTTTGATGGTGACGCTACTGCCACCACGGTGCGCGCACTAGAGCAGCACCGTCGGTGCGTTGTCGCACATAGCTGCTCTATTTGTGCTGCGCAGGTTCCGGTTCGCGCAGTGATCCAAAGGTGTGCGCGTAAACCCAGGTGAATTCCGCTCCGATCAAGAAAATCTGCGCGGAGTAATAAACCCAGACCAGGATGATGACCAGCGAGCCGGCCGCGCCGAAAGCAGAGGCAACACCACTCTTGCCGATATAGAAGCCGATGAGAAATTTGCCGACGGTGAACAGCACGGCGGTGACAAGCGCACCCATCCAGACATCCTGCCAGTGTATTTTTACCCGCGGCATGAATTTATAGATCATGGCAAACACGATCATGGTTAAGCCAAATCCAACCACTGCGTTCACTAATTGTGCGAGCACTTCCCAGCCTGCAAATGCGCCGCCCCACCACTTGCCCAGCGCCGCAATCACCGCGCCCAACACCAGCGAGACCATCAACAGGAAGGCGATGCCGAGGATCATGCCAAATGACAGCAACCGCGTGCGCAGCAGACGCCAGAGGCTGCCCGATTTGTCGAGCACCGGTGCGCGCCAGATACGGTCGAGCGCGCTCTGCAGTTCACCAAAAACGGCTGTGGCGCCAACCACAAGTACAGCCACACCGATCAGCGTGGCAGCAATACCCTCGGCTGGCTTGCTCACACTGACCAGAATAGCTTCAACGGCCTTGGCCGCATCCGCACCCATCAAGCCGCGCAGCTCACCAAACAGTTGGCCGCGCACAGCCTCGGCACCGAAAAATAATCCGGCGACCGAAATGACGATCAAGAGTAACGGCGCCAGCGAGAAGATGGTGTAGTAGGACAGTGCCGCGCCCATGCTCGGCGCGTAGTCGTCAATCCACGCCGATGCTGCGCGCTTGATGAGTGACCACCATGGTCCCATTACAGTCCTTTGCTAGCAGCGAGTTTGTGTTCGTGACACACGTCCGACAGGCTGCTGGTAGTCGGGTTACACCTCGAAAATGCAGCTGACCACTTAAGCAAGGTGCGCATTCGGCGCGCAATCGCGGCAACCGCGCCAAGCGACTGATTACCCACTACAACTATTTAGAAACCAGGTCTGCATCTCGCCTTTACCCTTCACTTCAATCGCACCGCGCTTCTCCATCTCAAACGGTGGCCCCAGACGTTGCCTGGTCGCATGGGTAATCTGGATTCTTCCTGGGACGCCATGCGATTCCATGCGGCTGGCGGTATTGACGACATCGCCCCACAGGTCGTACACGAACTTCCGCTTGCCGATCACACCGGCCACGGCTGCACCGGTATCGATGCCAATGCGCACATTCAATTTGTGCGGGCTTTGTTCGTTGAAGCGGTTCATCGCCGCGATCATGTCCAGCGCCATATGCGCGGCGCGTTCAGGGTGATCTGGCACCGCTAGCGGCAAACCGGCGGCAACCATGTAGGAATCGCCAGTGGTTTTGATTTTCTCCAGGCCGCGCGCATCGGCGATGCGGTCGAACCGCGAAAAGATATCGTTCAGCACGCCGAGCAGAACCTCCACACTCACGCCCTCTGAAAACTTGGTGAATTCGATGATATCGGCGAATAACACCGTCACTTCCGCATAGCTGTCAGCAATGACTTCAGTGAGCCCCTCTTCGGTCACTTCGGCGCGGCCCTTCAGGCGTTCGGCAATCGATTGCGGCAGCACATTCAGCAGCAAAAGCTCCGAGACTCGCTGTTCGGCGACGACGCGGTCGTAGAGTCGAGACATTTCCAGATGTAGCAAACGCACTTCGATCATGTTGTACACGCGGATCATGACTTCGCCCAGATCAAACGGCTTGCTGATGAAATCTCTGGCGCCCGCCTTCAACGCTTTCAACTTTTGATTCGGCTGCGCGGTAAGCACTAGCACCGGGAGATAGCCGTCGGTTTCGATTTCCTTTAATCCCGCCATCACTTCAAAACCATCCATGCCCGGCATCAGCAGGTCGAGCAGGATCAGGTCGTAGCGATTCTTCAAATGCAGTCCGCATACATCGGTTGGATTGCTGGTAAATGTTACGCAGGCGTAGCCGGCACCACGTAGCATCTGCACCAGCAACATGACGTTGGCCTGCTGATCATCGACGATCAACACGCGGGCGTTAAGGATATCGGTCTCGCTGATCATTTGCGTTCAGCGAGGTTGGCGCGCTTGCCCGCATGGTCTATGGCGACGTTCAGCGCATCCATGAATTCCACCACGTTGATCGGCTTGGTGAGGTAGCGGAAAAAACCCGCATCCATGCCGCGCTTGATATCGGTGGGCATGGCATTGGCACTGATCGCCATGACGGGAATATGTGTGGTCGCTGCATCCTCACGCAGCATTTTCATCGCTTCGATGCCGCTGATGCCGGGCAGGTTAATGTCCATCAGGATTACCTCCGGCAAGTGCTCGCGCGCGAGGCGGATGCCGCTGATGCCGTCAGTCGCAGTCAGCAGACGCATTTCAGGGCGGCGGGCAATGAGCTGTTCGACCAGCTTCAAGTTAGCCGGATTGTCCTCCACGTAAAGCAAGGTGTGCTGAGTCGCCCAATGCTCGGCCAGCACATCGGTCGCGGCGTGCGACTCATCGGCTGCAGTTGCGTGTACTGGCTCAGCTGCTGCGTTCAGCTCGAACCAGAACACACTGCCGACGTTAACAGTGCTGTCTACACCGATCACGCCGCCCATGAGTTCGACCAGACGCTTACTCATCACCAGACCAATACCGGTGCCTTCCTCCGCGCCGCGCTCTTGCCCAAGCCGGTTGAATGGCTGAAACAGTTGCTGTAATTTTTCTGGCGACAATCCCGCGCCGGTGTCCCTGATGCCGATACGGGTGCGCGCATGCGCGGTCATTGCGCAGTCGACGATTACGCTTCCACCGGGCTGGTTGTATTTGATTGCGTTGGAGAGGAGGTTGATCAGAACCTGCTTCAAACGGGTATGGTCGGCACGTACAAAACCAGGCAGCTCGAAGCGGGGAAAGGTAAGGGTAATACCGCGCTTTTGCCCCTGCGGTTCGATCATCGCCTGACA
>JANMZU010000780.1:0-3211 GCA_031383585.1 Betaproteobacteria bacterium | reverse complement strand
GTTCCGCCTGAGAGTAGAGGCCTTGGCCAACATAGAGAAACGCGAGGTTGTTCAGACTGGTGGCAACCTCAGGGTTTTCTGCGCCAAGGGCCTTTTCCTGAATGACGAGCACACGCTTCAGCAGCGGCTCGGCCTGCGTGTTCAGCCCTTGGCTTTGGTACAGTGATGCGAGACCTCTCAGGTTGATGGCGACGTCGGGGTGGTCGGGTCCCTTGTATTTTTCATTGATCGACAGTGCACGTTTGATCAATGGCTCAGCCTGCGCGTATTGGCCTTGGAGGCGATAGAGCTCGCCGAAGTTGTTCATCGTGTTCGCCAAGGCGGGATGATCCGGTCCCAGAGACTTTTCCTGGATCGTCAGTGCGCGCTTGAATAGTGGTTCAGCTTGCGGGTAAAGACCTTGGCCTTGGTAAAGTGTCGCGAGATAGCCCAGCCCTGTTCCAACATCTGCGTGATCCGGCCCAAGGGACTTTTCCTGGATCGCCAGCGCACGCTTGATCAGTGGCTCAGCCTGGGCGTACAGCCCCCGATTTTGGTACAGCGCCGCGAGGTTTATCAGGTATGAGGCGAGAGCCGGTTGGTCGGGGCCAAAGGTTTTTTCGTTGATCGATAGGGCACGCCTTAACAGTGGCTCGGCCTGCGCGTATTGGCCTCCATTGGAATATAGCGCGGCAAGGTTGTTCAACGTTGTTGCGAGGGCAGGATGATCGGGCCCCAGTGAATTTTCCAGGATCGCCAGCGCGCGCTTAAACTGCGGCTCGGCCTGCGAATATTGTCCTCGGGTCAGGTAGACCATCGCGACGCTGTTGAGACTGATGGCAACATCGGCGTGATCCGGACCGAGGGATTTTTCCCGGATCGACAGCGCACGTTGGAAAAGCGGTTCGACTTGCACGTACTTGCCTTGGGCTTGGTACAACGACCCTAGACTATTAAGTGCGGCCGCCACATCAACATGCTCTGGCCCGTGAATTTTTTCGTGAATCGCCAGCGCGCGCTTCAGTAGCGGTTCTGCTTCCGAGAACTTACCTTGGGCTTGGTATAGCGACCCTAGCAGTATCAGCGCAGCGGGCACAGCGACGTGTTCGGTTCCGGGAGCCTTATCCAGAATTGCCAGCGCGCGCTTGTAAAGTGGCTCGGCCTGCGCATATTGTCCTTGCACGAAGTGCAGCGTCGCGATAGTGAAGATAATCGCACCCACATCCGGATGATCCGGACCATGAGACTTTTCAGTCAAGGCAAGCAATTGGGTGGCAACGACAGAGGCTTGCTTGTGATTGCCCTGTTTGAAGAGCTCTTCGACTTCTTTGTTGAGTTGTTTTGTCTCGGCATCCTGTGCTTGCACCGGGAATGCCGGCAGCAGGCTGAAAATAGCGGCAGCTATCCAAAAGCTGAATGAACGTCGAGTAGCGATATGCGTTTGCATTGAATTGCCCTTAAAGACATCCAAAAACGTAAAACTTGCCGGACAGCAAATGGCTTACTCCGGGTAGGTTAGATTAGGTTAGGCGTAGCCGCAACCCAACTTGGTGTTGGCAATTGCGACCGATGTTGGGTAACGACAATGCGCGTCTAACCCAACCTGCGCAACTGACGTAAATCCAGAGAAACCTCAGGGTCTATCCACGATTATTCCGCGGCCGGTGCGCGCGGTGGCGACTGCGCGGCGAGCACCTGATGCGTGAGTATGAGGGCAATTGCGGCACGTTCTTCGATTGCCGCGATCAGCTTCAGTTGCCCGCCACAATGCAGGCAGCGCTCGATGCCTGTATCGAAAACCCGCCTCGCGCAGCTTCGCATTCAGTTCCAGCACAGCTTGAAAGCCGGTCAGGTGCAATCCCGGGCCGGGTACCAGAGCGCCAGGCTGTTTTCGGGTCAGCACCACCTGTCTGGCGCGGTTGGCTGGAAATCCCATGAAACCACGTAGACCGCCATTCCACGGACCTCTCCGGCACTTTTTGCTTGAAAAGCCGCGCCAATTCTGGTGTTTCACTATTTCTTCAACGCTGTAGCCTGTGGGATTCTACTTCTGACAAGCGCGACGAACAACCTGAATGTCCAATAGAAAAGCCCCCCGCCACAATTCCGCCGCAATCCAATCACCTCGGCCACAATCCTTCCCGAATCGCCTGCTATGCTCGCTCTCATTCGCCACATTTGACGTGGCGCGTCATTGCGGCACAAAGGGGAAGTCATGAAGCTGGTCACCACTATTCGCGAACTTGCCACCACGGCAGGGCGAGGTTTTGTACGTCTATCGGGGCGTGTGCTTTCGCCGGTTTTCGGTAGCGTCGCCTGGAGCGCACCGCCTTGGGCGCGATGGGTGGGCGCGCATCCGAAGCACACTGGCGGCACGGTGCTGCTGCTGGTTGCGTTGGCGGCGGGTGGTTTCTATGGCTACAAGTGGTGGGAGGCGCGGCCCAAGCCAGTCGAGGTCAAGGTCACCGTGCAGAATCCGGCGCGTACGCCGATCGAAAACGAAGACGAAAAGGATCGTGGTCCACGGCCGCTGATCATCCAGTTCGAGCAATCGGTCGCGCCATTGGCAATGTCCGGCAAGGATATTTCCAGCGGCATCACCATCGCGCCGGCGCTGGAAGGCCAATGGAAATGGAACGAGGACAAGGAACTCGAATTCAATCCCAAAGAAGACTGGACCGTCGGCGCTGAATATAAGATTACGCTCGACAAATCGGTGCTTGCGCCACAGATCGTGCTGGCGAATTACTCGCCGAAGTTCCAGACACCCGCGTTCGTTGGCAAGGTTGTGCGCACCCAGTTCTATCAGGACCCGACCAATCCGACGCTAAAGAAGGCCGTCTTCGATATCAATTTCACGCATTCGGTAAACAGCGCCGAGCTGGAAAAGCGTCTCGCACTCAAGCTCGCCGGCCAAAGCGAGGGCGTGTGGGGCTTGGGGCGCGAAAGTACCAAGTTCACCGTCACCTACGACAAACTTAAGCTCAACGCCTTCATTCACTCCGAGAATCTTTCCACGCCGCAGGAAGATAGCAGCATCGAATTGACTGTGGATAAAGGGGCTACCGCCGTTCGTGGCGGCAGGGCATTCGATGAGGCGATGTCGAAGGTCGTACGCGTACCCGGATTGGCGAGCCTGAGCGTGACGCAGGTCGCGCCGAATGTGGCGATGACGGCAAAGAACGAACCCGAACACATTTTCACCACGACGATGTCGGCGAGCACCCTGGAA
>JANMZU010000777.1:0-5076 GCA_031383585.1 Betaproteobacteria bacterium | reverse complement strand
CCAATAAGCACCTGCGAAAGTCCATCGGGCACATTACCGCCTGCAGCGCGATAGCGCGCGATAGCGCGTTCCAGCAGTGCCGCCGACGCCAACGCCACTAGCGGTGTTTTCTCGGATGGCTTCCACACCAGTGAGTTGCCGCAAACCAGGGCTAGTGCGGCATTCCAAGCCCACACGGCGACCGGAAAATTAAACGCACTGATGATTCCGACGACACCGAGCGGATGCCATTGCTCCATCATGCGGTGTTCCGGCCGTTCCGAAGCAATCGTCAACCCGTAAAGTTGCCGCGAGAGTCCGACGGCAAAATCGCAGATGTCGATCATCTCTTGTACTTCGCCGAGTCCTTCCTGCAGGATTTTGCCGGATTCGATCGTAACCAATTGTCCCAGTGCATCTTTGTCGGCGCGCAATTCTTCACCCAAGAGCCGCACGAGCTCTCCGCGCTTCGGTGCCGGAATATTCCGCCACGTCAGGAACGCGGCTTGCGCATCGGCAATTTTTTTCGCTACTGTTTCTGATGAATCGCAGCGCAAGGAAGCCAGCGTCTCACCGTCAATGGGTGAACGCGCCGTAAGGCCGTCGCCGTCAATGGTATCTAGCTCAACGCCCAACCGAGAAAGCAGTTTTTTCGCAGTCATATTGCCATCCAAAATCAATAAGGTCCGTATGTTACAGGCAAGGCACGTTTGCGGTGCTTTCGTCTTGCCTGCCCTGCGATCACCTATAGCTACTCGCACACATTGCACACCTCCCGGAGTTTGGTCGCAACTATAGAGCGCGCATTAATGGCTCATCTGCGGATTCATCCGTTCGCCATGCGCCATCTTGTTCAACGCATTCAGATAAGCCTTCGCGCTTGCGATGACAATATCCGTATCCGAGCCGATGCCGTTGACGACTCGCCCGGCTCGCGACAGTCGCACCGTCACTTCACCTTGAGAATCAGTACCCTCGGTGACATTGTTGACCGAGTACAACTGCAACTCAGCACCGCTGTTGACAATGGTTTCCAGCGCGCGGAAAGTTGCATCCACCGGACCGGCACCCTTGGCTTCGCTGACTTTCTCTTTGCCACGGTCGGCAATTACGATCCGTGCAAATGGCTTCTCCCCGGTTTCAGTGTGCGCGGTCAGCGCGACCAGACTGAATTGCTCGACTTCTGGCGTGACTGCCTCATCCGAAACCAGCGCCTGTATGTCTTCGTCGAAAATTTCCTGCTTCTTGTCGGCTAATTCCTTGAACCTCTGGAAGGCCGCGTTTAGCGCGACTTCGGATTCGAGCTCGATACCCAACGTTTTCAGGCGATCACGGAATGCTGAGCGGCCAGACAACTTGCCCAGAGAAAGACGGTTATTGTGCCAGCCCACGTCCTGTGCACGCATGATTTCGTAGGTCTCCCGATGTTTGAGCACGCCGTCCTGATGAATGCCTGACTCGTGCGCAAACGCGTTGGCGCCGACTACCGCTTTGTTGGGCTGTACCGGATAGCCGGTAATCGTGGATACCAGTTTTGACGCCGGTACGATCTGCGTGGCGTCAATGCGAGTTTCAACATTGAAGTAATCCTTCCGGGTGCGCAACGCCATCACGACTTCTTCCAGTGCCGCGTTGCCCGCGCGTTCCCCTAACCCGTTTATCGTGCACTCGACTTGCCGGGCGCCGGCCTTAACTGCGGCAAGTGAATTGGCCACCGCCATGCCGAGATCATTGTGGCAGTGGGTGGACCACACTACCTTGTCTGAATTTGGTACCCGCTCGATCAGCGTACGGAATCGCTCAGCCCAAAGCTCCGGCGTGCTGTATCCGACCGTGTCGGGGACATTGATCGTTTTAGCGCCGGCATTGATGACCGCCTCGAAAACCCGGCAGAGAAAGTCCATGTCGCTACGAACGGCATCTTCGGCAGAGAATTCCACATCGTCGCAAAGGTTGCCCGCAAATTTCACTGCGTCGACGGCGGCTACCAGCACTTGATCGGACGTCATGCGCAATTTGTGTTGCATATGAATTGGCGAGGTCGCAATGAAGGTGTGAATGCGTCCGCGTGCGGCGGGTTTGATGGCGTCGCCCGCTTTTTGAATGTCCCCGGGTTGCGCGCGTGCCAGCGAGCAAATTGTGCAATCCTTGATGGCGCTTGCCACAGCGTGTATGGCTTCGAAATCGCCGGGACTCGCTGCCGCAAAACCGGCCTCAATCACATCGACCCGCATCTTCTCTAGCTGTTTGCCGATACGGACCTTTTCGTCCTTAGTCATGGATGCGCCGGGACTTTGCTCGCCGTCACGCATGGTGGTATCAAAAATGATCAAACTGTCCATTGAATGCTCCAAACTTTGAAATGGTGATGATTACGCCGGGGTGGCCCGAACGTGGTGATCCGGATTCGCTCTATGTTGCAAGCGCAGTTGATTTAGCAGGAAGGGGAAGAGTTATGTGCGCGCGGCGCGCAGCAGCAAACCCAGCGACAGAGTCGCAATCAGGCGTGCCGTGGTGAATCGAGTCAAATTTGAACGGGAGTTCATATCTGCAATATAGCCTGCAGCGTGTTCACGCGCAATAGCCGTGCTCATCCCGGCAACCTGGAGTTGCATCGCATCATCCCCGGTCGAGCGTGCCTGTCAGGTGCTGCACTTGCATACCGCGCATGATTTTTCCCCGGCCCTCTCCGGGTTGTGGCAGGATGTTTGCCATTCGTAAAGATCCATCATCATGGCAGAGCGCTGCGTCTTGATGTAGCACCAGCTATGTAATGCAATCAGGAAGTGCAACCATGCGGCTGCCCCCGAATCATCCACAGCGCTATTTGCTGAGTAACGAGATCCACGCCAGACCGCCGCAGGAGCTTTCCACGCCTGCGCGGCTGTCGTATATCGCCATTAACTACGACCCCGATTCAGCAAATTTTGCCAATGCCGCAATCGAGGATTTGGCGCGCCTGTGTGTAATCTGGGGCGTACAAGCGCCTACCGCCGAAGTGACTCACTTCGTCGCCGAGCACGCCACGTTGCGTCTCAAATGGGAGAGGCACACCGAGTTCGTGACGTATACGTTTTCGCACCTGGGCGCATTTGAGCGCCCCTTTGATAATCCCGTAATCGGGCTCGTCAATCAGGAATGGCTCGCAAACCTCGCGGGTAGGCTGGTCGTCGCGGTTCACCTCGCCGTTCAGCAAAATCACCTACTTGTCCCTGATCTGCTTGAGGTCGTCGCAGACTTCAACGACAACTATCTCGTTGGTGCGACCGTCGCCGGTGGAAATGGCATCGTGCTCACCGACCTGAAGATTCACGCTGATGGCTTCGGCCGAATGCTATTGATGGATCTGAAGCTCGGCAAACGTCAAGCGGGGCGCACGGTGCAGCGGCTGCTGGAAATCGAAACCTACCGCATCATGGCATTGCTCGGCTTGCCGGTGGCGCGCCGAATCGGTGCCATGCTGGGCAATGCCGAGCGCGAACTGGCCGCGATTACGTCGCTGATGGCGCAGGATACGACTCCCGACGAGCCGGCGTTGCTGGTCCGCCTGACGCGCCTCGCAGCGACTATCGAGAGTGAAGTGGCGGCGAACAGCTTTCGTTTTGGCGCTTCAGGCGCGTATTACGATCTCACCAAACGTCGTATCGAAGAGTTGCGCGAAGAGCGACTCAGCGGCGTGCAGACTATCGAAGAGTTCATGGACCGGCGCCTTGCACCCGCAATGTCGACGTGCGCTTCTGTCGAGAAACGATTGCTGGATTTATCGGAGCGGGTCGCGCGGGCGAGCGACCTGCTACGTACGCGCGTGGACATTGAACGCGAGCAACAGAATCAGGCGCTGCTTGCCTCGATGAACCGGCGCGCGCAAATGCAGTTGCGATTGCAGCAAACGGTAGAGGGCCTCTCCATTGCGGCGATCACTTACTACGTGGTGGGGCTGGTTAGCTATGCCGCCAAAGCACTCAAGGAAGCCGGTGTGCACCTGTCTGTTGAGCTAGTGACCGGGGCGTCGATTCCTCTCGTCGCGCTGGCGATTTGGCTGGCCGTGCGGCGGGTGCGCAAACATCTCGTCACCGAGCCCGAGAATATCGCTTTACCTTGAACGACCGGGCTTTTGTGACCGCTATCCGTCTTTGTCGGCGGGTTTGTCGACTGCAGAGGACTGCACACCGTCGGGGCGAAACAGATTCACAATTGCCATTACATAACCGGACAAGGCGTACACGACAAACAGCCCCCACAGCACGTGCGAGGGTTCAATCGTAACCACCAGATACACGACGAAAATCATTGGCACCACCCAGAATGGCACACTGCGCCGCAGATTGAAATCCTTGCCGCTGAAGTAGCGAATATTCGTCACCATGGTGATGCCGGCAAAAACGGTAAGGCCCCAAGCGACCCAGCGTACATCGCCACCTTGAATTTGATAGTTGTTCAACACCCAGATGAGGCCGGCAACAAGCGCGGCGGCGGCCGGACTTGGCAGTCCCTGAAAATATTTCTTGTCGACCACGCCAATATTGGTATTGAAGCGTGCCAGCCGCATGGCGGCGCAAGCGCAGTAGATGAATGCGGCCGCCCAGCCCATTTTGCCCATCGGCTGCAACGCCCATGCATACATCACCAAAGCCGGCGCGGCACCGAATGACACCATGTCCGAAAGGCTGTCGAGCTGGGCACCAAATTCGCTCTGAGTGCGTGTCATGCGGGCGACGCGACCATCCAGGCCATCAAGAATCATCGCGCAAAAGATAGCCACACAGGCAATTTCAAACTTGCCGTTCATGCCTTGTACGATCGCGTAGAAGCCGGCGAACAGCGCAGCGCACGTAAACAAGTTAGGCAGTATGTAAATACCTTTCCTGCGGCGCTCTGGATCCAGGAGACCTTTTTTGAGCCGTGGTATCGGCGAATTGATCATCGGTCGATCGCCCGCGCTTCGCCGTTGGAGGTTTTGCTTTGCATATTGCTATTCTATCGGAAGGTCAATCCGGACAAGTGATCAGTTCGCGTCAGACCGGCTTGCTGCCCATGGCTTCGCCCATGCGAACGGCCCCAGCAGGCAACCATTGGGAGTTGAAACGCATTTGCCCC
>JANMZU010000706.1:0-7343 GCA_031383585.1 Betaproteobacteria bacterium | reverse complement strand
TCCCGCGACGATCAGCAGTGCAAGTGAAGTCCACGCGACAACACGCAACACGCGCCGGACTCCGACACGCTCGGAAACAAAGCCAAGCGGAGTGAATACCACCAAACTCAAAATCCCGCCGATCAGAATGCTGCCAACTGGAATGAGGATGAGGTTGAGCGGGCCACCGAGATCACCCGACCAAATAATCAATCCGACGTATGCTGCTATCGGAACGAAGGCAAGAAACGCCGTGCTGCACAACAACGCGAATGCGTGCCTGCCCCAACTGACAGGCCGTAGCAGAGGCAGCGCCTGCCAAATCTGGCGATGGCGCGGACACTGCACTTGGAGTGGTTTCAAAAATTGCCCCTTCAGCCTCGACGTTAGCCTGCTTCCAGTGCACGCTCTGGATGGAAAATTGGCGACGCACCCCCTGATGGTCGTGGAAACTCCATATGCCGACCACTGCATTGCTGCTCGGCGCATCTGGAACCAGCGCAAGCCTGTTTTCGTCAGCAGATGGATCAATCCACTTGCCGGTGACATCGAATTGGGTATCTTCGCCCCGGCGATTACGCGTCATAACTACCGACTCGCCTACTGTCGCGCCGTCCGCTGTGACCATGCGCACCGGTAGATCACCCGCCTCTGATGGCGTATGGGTAACCTCAACCGTATAGGGAACGACGACCAAATCCGAAAGCGCAAAATCAGGAATGGGCTGATCAAAGCAAATTTCGAGCACATTGGTGCCACCCACCGAGACGAGCGAAGCCGTCGCACTTCTTGGTCCGCACCCCAAAGGAAAGTGAGCGGTAATCGAAAGCAGGCGCGCCGCGTCGACATGTGCGATAGCAGGCATGACGCTAAGCACGGCAAAAAATGGCATCCCTACCGGCGAGGTTGCTTCTGATCGAACAGCTGCGGCGGCGCCAGTCATCAGCGACATTCCAGAAAATAAGCCCTTTACCTGCATGAGACGCTGCAGCAACTGTCGGCCCCAGCGGGCTTGTTTGCCGCCGTTAGCCGGTTTGCGTCGCATTACCGGCCGCTGCAATATTGCTGGAAAAGCCGTCACAGTTTCGACGATATTCATGTTCTCGTCCGGGCCGGGGGTTGGTAAAAATAAACTGACTGGGTCTCTGAGGATGAGACGGGCAAGGCGCACCGGAGACTCTTCGGGCGCACCACCAGCGTGTTGTTTTTCATTGTCGACGTCAATCCTGACTTCGGATGCAACGTCAGGCTTGTCGGGTCAAAGGAATTTTTCCAAATGCCCGCAAGTCCTGTTTGTCGTGACACGCTGGTGTCGGCTACCGTAGGCGCTGCTTTAAACCAGTTAAAGGCAAATTCAACAAAAACCCCTTTGTCCGCTGCCCGCAACGCCGAGCCAGTCGTAGTGACAAAGCTGACATTTCCGGTTTGCGTTGACATCAAGCTTCCTTTGCTTTTGCTTTGCAATTCGAATAAGATACTGATGCGGGAATTATTCCCGCAACAAAAACAAAAAGCAAGCCCTTTGTGAAATAGATTAAGAATGTTGCAAATCGGGGAATTTCGCCGAAAGCTGACCGTAGTCTCGTAGCGCCGCATTTCGTATCGGGGGAATCTTCCCGCGAATTAAATACACATCTGAACTGCTGATGGATGAATAGCGAGTCGCCGGAAAACAACCAGTCGAACAAGCTGCTGCAAACGCTTGAGCGTGTGCTTGCGCCCTTAGTTCGCCTGATGATTGCCAAGGGCGTGACTTTTCAGATGGCCAGCGAACTGCTAAAACGCGTCTACGTTAAAGCCGCGCAAGATCATTTCGCCGAAGATGACGCGACGGGGACGCGCCTTTCACTACTGACCGGTCTCAATCGCAAGGAAATCCGAAGGCTCACTACCGAAGCCGCTGCGAAGAAACTTCCTGCAGACATGATTTCTTACGCCATGGCGACACACACCTTATGGCGAAGCGCCCGACGTTGGCGAGGTAAGGACGGCAAACCGAAAGCCTTGCCGAGACACACCGTCGGGCGGCAGGGATCTTTCGACGACCTGGTGCGGTCGATTACGACGGATTATCGGCCCAGCGCAGTACTCGAGGAGTTATTGCGTCTTGGTCACGTAGTAGAGAGCGGTGATGGGCTTGTCAGTCTGACCAATCCGGAATTTCTTTCCTTGCGTGAATTCTCGGATCAGGTGGTGTTGCTCGGCGATAATCTTGAGGACCACGCTAGCGCGGCGGTAGCAAATGTGCTGGAGCCGTCACCTCGCTTCCTCGAGAGGTCGGTGTTTTCAGACGAGATGTCCCGAGAGTCGGCGGAAGCGCTTGCTACGCTCACACGCGAACAATGGGCGCGCGTGCACGATCAGGTGTTTGATCGTGCGGTCCGCGCAGAAAAGGATGATGTATCGGAAGGGCGTGCTACCGATACGCGTATTCGCGTCGGGATGTACTTTTATTCGGAGTCTAAGGATAAGAAATGAAATTTGAAGATATTCAAGAGATCTCACAGGGCAAATCGGCGCTGGTTCGTGTTTTTGGCTGCCTGCTGTTCGCAATCGCAGGCTTGATATCCGGCTGTGGCGGGGACGGGGGCGGTGCAGATACGAAGACGGGTTCTGGTGGAACTGGCGATCCAGGCACAACCTCCGATGCACTCAATGCCGCCGGCCCATTATCAAGCGTTGGCATTGCAAGCATTGCGGCTACGGGGCTGGATGACCGCGCATCGACAATTTTCATCAATACAGTGGCCAGTCAATCGTTCACCGCTCTCAAGTTGGGCATGGTTGCTGAAGTGCGGGGCACCATTCCAGCCTCGTCAACCAGCAGCACCGCAGGTACTGCCACCAGTATCGTCGTCCAGAGCGCCGTCGTCGGGTCGGTCAGCGCGGTTGATGTTGTGAATCAACGCATCACGGTACTGCCGCTCACATTGCAGGTTGACCAGAATACTATTTTTGAAGGCTTCAACTCACTGACCACCCTAGCCGTCGGTACGCGACTTGAAGCGTATGGCATGCAGCAGACGGAGAGCAAAACCATCCTCGCCACGCGACTGATTGCCCTGCCGGCGCTTGCAGGTGCGGCGGTCGAACTGGTCGGAACGGCGACCAACGTCTCCGCGTTTCAAATTACCGTGCAAGGTGTCCCCGTGTCGCTAGGCTCGTTGTCAAGCGTGACGACGCCAACGGGCACGGTCGCGGGTACCGCTTCGATTGTGGAAAACACTCGCGTACGGGCCCTTGGCACCTATTCCGCCAACACCAATAGCATGCTTGCCACGCAGATCGTTACCGGCATTCCTGCTGCGCGCAGCGACAACGCGATCCTGGTCCTCGACGGTATCGTCCAAAGCGTAGGCGCCAACGGGCGCTTCCGGATGAACGATACCGATGTGGATACAACAGCCGCAAATACCGCGACCATCGCAGCGGGCTCACGCGTCCAGGTCAAGGGTCGCAAGGCTTCAGGGGTAATTGCAGCGACTGATTTTCGTCGCATCGCGGCTGGCGAGCGCATCCAGTTTGCCGTTCAGGGCGATATCGCCAATTTTGTATCGATCGCCAGTTTTACCGTACGCGGTGAAACTATCAACGCATCCGTCGCCACGTTTGTAGGCGGTACCGCTGCCAATCTAATCAACGGCCGCACGGTGCGTATCAAGGTACAGCCGAATGCTGGCCGTCTCGAAGCGATAGAGGTGAATTTTATTTAACGGGCAGGGTTACACTAAGGCAATGAAGTTTCTGCGTTCAATTGCCGCTGCGCTTACACTCATTGCATTCGCAACGCCATCGAGTGCCTCGCAGCTAAATGTCGGCTCCAAGCGATTTACCGAGTCTTACGTGCTCGGCGAAATCGTCAAGCAAACGGCGGTGTCAGCCAGCGACACATTAGCTTCCCACAAGCAGGGGCTCGGCAATACCGCCATCGTGCTGAGCGCGTTGAAATCGGGCAGCATCGACGTCTACCCCGAATACACCGGCACCATCGCCAAGGAAATCCTCAAGCTGGATCTTGTGCCGCCTCTTGCTGAAATCAACGCACGGCTCACATTGATGGGTCTGCAGGCGGCTGTGCGTCTAGGGTTCAACAACACTTACGCGCTGGCGATACGCACCGACCTCGCTAAGGCCCGCAATATCACGCGACTGTCTGATCTCAAGGCGCATCCTGAGCTAAGGCTGGGGCTGTCGCAGGAGTTCATCGGGCGCGCCGATGGCTGGCCCGGGTTGAAGTCTACCTACTCTTTGCCGTTCTCCACGCCGCGTGGGCTCGACCACGGACTGGCATACGAAGCCGTTGCACAGGGACAGGTTGATATCATCGACGTCTACTCGACCGACGCCAAAATCGGCAAGTACCAGATGACCGTGCTGATAGATGACGCACAATACTTCCCGCGCTACGACGCGGTTCTGCTGTACAAAGCAGATCTACCGATTCGTTTGCCGAAAACCTGGGCGGCAATCGCCAAGCTCGAGGGCCGCATTGATGACGCTACGATGCGCAGCATGAACGCAGCAGCTGAACTGGAACAAAAGCCCTTCAGCCTGGTGGCAAGCGAGTTCATCGCAAATGGCTCAGTCGCGGCTGCTAGCGAAAAGTCAGCGGCTGATATTCTTGCAAAGCCACCAGTAAACGAGACTCGCGACTTCTGGAACAAACTATTCGGTCCTGACTTATGGCGCCTGACGATGGAGCACCTGACGCTGGTCTTTCTATCACTTGCGGTAAGCGTTCTGGTGGGCGTACCGCTGGGTATCCTCGCGGCCCACAATCGTTTTGCAGAAACCGTCATTCTGGGGGTCACCGGCGTGATGCAGACCGTCCCTTCTCTCGCCCTGCTGGCCGTGCTGATTCCCATCACCGGCAGGATCGGCATCGTGCCTGCATTTATTGCGCTTTCGGTGTACGCGCTGCTACCGATTGTGCGCAACACCCACAGCGGGCTATCGCAGGTATCGGGCAGCATGAAACAAGCTGCAGCGTCGTTAGGCATGACACCGCCGATGATCCTGCGCTTGATCGAATTGCCGCTCGCGCGGCCAACGATCCTCGCCGGCATCAAGACCTCGGCGGTCATTAATGTCGGCACCGCCACTATTGCGGCGTTCATTGGCGCTGGTGGCTTCGGCGAGCGCATTGTTACCGGTTTGGCGCTCAACGATCATGCCACGCTGCTGGCAGGCGCGATCCCCGTAGCGATTCTGGCGCTATTGATCGAGAATGCTTTTTCGCTGGGTGAGCGCAGCCTGATACCGAAAGCACTTCGACGCGGATCGTTCAATTGAGTTTTCGTTAGCCCTGCATACGCAGCAAACGCGCCGCCTCCTCGAGCCGCGTATCTTCGATTTCACGCAGCACACTGTCCATATCCACCGCTTTCTGCTTGCGATCGAAGCGTCCAGTCAGCATGACCTCAGGCGTCAGCGTCCCAGCCTCGAAATGCGCCCAAATCTCGCGCCCGTAATGGGTTGTGAGCAGCTCAGGCGCGAAACGGCCGAAGTAATTGCGCAGGTTGGCAACATCGCGTTCCAGCATGGCTTGCGCATGGTTGTTGCCGGCCGCATCGACGGCCTGCGGTAAATCGATGATCACCGGACCATCGCCGCCAATTAGGATATTGAATTCGCTCAAGTCACCGTGAATCACGCCAGCGCAAAGCATGCGCACGACTTCCTTGATGAGCGCGTGGTGGTATTTGATGGCCACGTCTGGCGGAAATTCGACGTCATTCAGCCGGGGTGCCGCATTACCGTCGGCATCGGTCACCAACTCCATGAGCAAGACACCTTCATGAAAATTGTAGGGCTTCGGCACCCGGACGCCGGCCGCAGCAAGGCGATACAAGGCGTCGACCTCGGCGTTTTGCCAGGCGGCCTCCTGCGACTGCCTGCCGAACTTGGTGCCTTTTGCCATGGCGCGCGCCTGACGGGTGTTCTTGGTTTTGCGATTTTCGGTGTAATCGACCGCCTGCCGGAATGCACGTTTGTTGGCTTCCTTATAGACCTTGGCGCAACGCGTTTCGTCGCCGCACCGCACAACAAAGACCATGGCTTCCTTGCCGCTCATCAGTTGGCGCACGACACCGTCAATAAGGCCGTCTTCAATCAACGGCTGTAATCGCTGGGGAATTTTCATGGCGCCATTTTAAGATGTAATGGACCAGACCATGCGCGGACGCGTAAGAACTGACTTGTAATTGCACAGAATGCTATCGCCGGCCAGCCATGAGCGGCGGAAATGCTGCCAGAACCGATTGCCCCAGCCGAGTCCTTGCGCGCAAATTGCCAACGTAGGTGGCCTGTTGATCCTGCAACCATTCGAGTAGATAGGTTCCAGACGTTGCTGGTGGCAGCTCCAGCCGCGCTTCGCGGTCCGGCCCGTCGAATTGAATATTCATCCCGTGTTTCCGCGCCAGATGCATCATCGCGGCATTCTGACTCAAACAGCGTACCAGTACTTCGCGCGCACAGCGATTGCGCAGGCGCATCACGGCACGTTCGAAAAGCGCATTGCCGATTCCCACGCCACGGGCCAACGCCACCACCGAAAGCCCGAGCTCCGCCTCAGGACCAGCCATGGCGATATGCACCGCGCCCAAAATAATATGCGCGTCATCGGCAATTGTGTAGACTTCATCCCGCTCGAAATCAATGCTCTCAACATAGCGGGTCACAGCGTCATCGTTAAGTGATGCGCCAAATCTGAGATGCCGATCGGTAACGTCAAGCTGTATGAAGTGGCGTTGCAGCCTGGCGTGATCTTCGTCACCTAACTGCGCGGAAAAGAAAGTGGTGCTCGAACTCATGGAAACTCCTTTTTGATGTCCCCTTGAATTGGGTCACCCACTGAGAAAGCAAACGCGGTGCCTTGGTTCCGCATATCAAAAACGCTGATGCATTCGTGCCAGTCATTAGCGAACATGATGACCATCGACGCCGATCGCGGTGCCGGAAACACCCGAGCTTGCAGGAGCCTGCGGGTCTTGACTGTGCGCCACCGCACGTTTCGATGTTGGCCCGCAATGTCTGAATTGACCGGGTACCCGCACTTTTGCCCCTCGCTCGCGTAAGATAGCACCTTTCCCGAACGTCCCCGATACACCTCGTCACCTCGCAAGGCAGCAACCACCATGGCTCAGTACGTCTACACCATGAATCGCGTGGGCAAGATTGTTCCGCCCAAACGCCAGATTCTCAAGAATATTTCCCTGTCGATTTGCCGGAGCCATTGACGCCGAGCACGCCGATCTTGGCACCGGGGAAAAAAGAGAGTGAAATGTTTTTGAGAATCTGGCGTTTGGGCGGAACAATCTTGCCCACGCGATTCATGGTGTATACGTACTGAGCCATGGTGTTTG
>JANMZU010000679.1:0-3006 GCA_031383585.1 Betaproteobacteria bacterium | reverse complement strand
GGGCCAAATCAATCATGCCCCTCAACGCAAGGCCTGCCCGCCCGCGTTGCGCGGCGATCTCGGAGATCAAATACTGATAGAGAATTTGATCCGTCAATCCGGTATCTTTGACCGTGTTAGTTGGCGATGGCTCTACAGCAGATTCAGATTGCGCAATTGCCGGGCTAATCACGCAAAAGCAGGCAAATAAGGAACAACCAATGGCGGCGATTTTCTGTTTTATCAGACTCATGAGGCGATAACTTTTTGGAAATGGTGTGTCATGCGTTGTGGGCCGGTCCTGGTGACAATCTGTCCATTCTCTGAATGACTAAGCACAGCCCGACAATACAGGCATTGGCGCGACGACGGGCGGCGTATTTCGCATCATAGACGCTTATCGGTAAATGGACATAGTCGCTACAATACAGACTGTCGTTATCCCAACGAGTTCCCATGCCCGAATTGCCCGAAGTTGAAACCACACGATTGGGACTGCTTCCACGAGTGCAAGGCGCCCGTATTTCTGGCGTCACCGTTCGCGAGCGGCGCCTGCGGTGGCCGATTCCTGCGCAGCTAGCGACGCACCTGTCTGGCAAGACGGTAGTCGACATAGAAAGAAGGGGCAAATACCTGCTTTGGGATTGTCAGCTAGTTGGCGGTGAGACACTGCAAAGTGGATATTTACTGAGCCATCTGGGGATGTCCGGGTCATTTCGGCTTATCGATACCAACGATGAATTGCAGCCGCCACAAAAGCATGACCATGTAGATATCTCGCTAGACAACGGCACTACGGTTCGCTACACAGACCCCCGGCGCTTTGGCGCGCTGCTCTGGATAGCAGCCTCTGCGCCCATTCATCCGCTGCTGAGTTCCCTTGGGCCGGAGCCGCTGTCAGCTGATTTTGACGGCCTGCACTTGCATCGTGCGGCCAATGGACGCAGCGTCAGCATCAAGGAATTCATCATGAATAGCCACGTGGTGGTGGGCGTCGGCAACATTTATGCGTCTGAAGCGCTGTTTCGCGCAGCAATTCGCCCGACGCGTCCGGCAGGGAAAATTTCGCTGGCGCGCCTCAAGCGATTGGCCGAAGCGATTAAGGTCACACTGAAAAACGCGATAGACGCCGGGGGTTCGTCATTGCGCAATTACGTGCAGGCCAGCGGTGACCCTGGCTACTTCCAGCTGAGTGCATTTGTTTACGACAGAGCCGGACAGCCTTGCAAGGTGTGCGAGGCGCCGATTCGCGCCATTCGGCAGGGCCAGCGGTCTACCTATTTTTGCCCTCACTGTCAGAAGTAGAATACCAAGATGACGAGTAAAGACACTTCATGACCAAAGCTGCGATCACGGCGCGGCTCGCCGACTTGCAGTCCTGGCGCTATAGTCTCGACAGTCAAATTTCGCGCGTACGCGAGTTTTTACATGGGCACGAATTCCTGACCGCCAATGTGGATGCCGCATTGCGTGAAGCAAGCGTCCTGATTGCCGATGAGAGGGTAACCATTACCTTCGTGGCTGAAATGGGGCGCGGCAAATCCGAGCTGATCAACGGACTTTTCTTTTCAGACCTCGGCCGACGGCTGTTGCCGTCTGGTCCAGGCAAGTCCACGCGCTGCGTGACTGAATTGCGTTTTAGCCGTGACGCGAGGACGGGGCTCAGATTGTTGCCGATTGAGACCCGCGAGAGTCCAAGGCGTCTGTCGGAACTGCTCAAAGATGAGGCCCAGTGGCGCGCCATTTTTTTTGACGCCGACAATGCGGACTCCATCGCACGGGCGCTAGCGGCACTTTCAGAAACGAAGCGAATATCCGTCAATGATGCGGTCGCGTGGGGCCTGCATGGATCCGGAATCGCCGCCGTCAATGAAAGCAATTCGGCGATGGTTGATGTGCCGCGATGGCGCTATGCAGTGGTCAACTTTCCACACCCGCTGCTTGATGCCGGTTTGGTGATTATCGACACACCGGGGTTTGCGGCACTTTCGCTCGAACCCGAGCTGGCAAGGGAGCGGGTACCCAACTCCGATGCGCTGATGTTGGTGTTTGACATCACACAAGGCGTCAATAAGACTGATCTCGCCATGTGCAAGGATTACCTTGGCAACACCTCGAGTTATCGAGAAAGAGCACTGGGCACCGCGACCGATGAGTCCAGGCAGACGCGCATGGTGGTGCTGAACAAGATCGACACACTGGAAATTCCTCCGCAGGAAGGCCCTACCGAAACCAACCGCGAGCTTCTGCGCGAAATCGATCGGCGCGTACGCGATGCAGCCGACATGCTGAGAGTTGACCCCATTCGGGTGATTGCGGTATCGGCCCGCCAAGGCTTGGCAGGAAAACTCGCAAACGACAACGACCAGCTTGTAAAGAGCCGACTGTATCAACTTGAGCGGAATCTGGGCGCCAATTTGCCCCCCAACAGGCAGATGTCGCTGACGAGAGAGGTGTTGACAACATTGTCCAACTCACTTGATTCGGCCCAGTCCGTTCTCGACAGCCAGCGATTTGAGACGCTCGACGGGCTCAATCGCCTCAACAACGTCCGCGAAAAGAATGAAAAAATGATGGTCGCAGTCGTGGCGCAAGCTGGAGCCCGCCACGATCGACTCGACAGCGCACTGAAAGAGGTGCGAGCAGTCAAAGCGATGCATGCGAAGCTCGCCGAAGAGTTGGCAGCGGTCGTCGACATGAGTGCCGCCCGTTACGAAGCGGATCGCGCGAAAACCACGATCAAGGGCAGTATGTTGTCGGCAAGCACTGTGGAGTCGGTCAACCAGTATTTTGCGCTTGTCGGCGGAAGACTTGGCGCAATGGAATCAAAGATTGAAGAAATACGCGCTTTGTTTCATGCCGTCGGGGGAAAAGTCGCAGCAGAGTTCCTGCGGGGTAAGTACGAAGTTCATCCTTTTCCCACCCAACGATTTCATACCGAATTGCAAAAAGCGCGCGTCAAGTCGGACACCGAATTTACCAAAACAAGCAATCTGCTGGTGCGCCGCGGCAGTTTGTTAGCGGAAC
>JANMZU010000610.1:0-1503 GCA_031383585.1 Betaproteobacteria bacterium | reverse complement strand
GTTTGCACTGGGATGTATTTGGTTCGGCTATCTTCCCGGCTGGCAAATCGTGCTTGCGCCCGTGTTTTGCTTGCAGCTGCTGATCCTGTGCACGATGAGTGGGCTGCTACTGTCGATCATCAATGTGCAGTTTCGCGATATCGGCAACCTCGTCCCATTTCTGCTCACCGTAGGGTTCTTCCTGACCCCGGCGGGTTACACCATCGCCCGCATCCCCGAGGCGTGGCAGCCTACTTTTGCGCTCAATCCGCTGGTCGGAATAATCGAGGGTCTGCGCTGGTGCCTGCTCAATGGCATGGGTGGATTCCCTACCGATGCGGTGCTGTTTTCAGTCGCGATCACCGGGGCTATCGGTCTGATCGCGACACGATATTTTTTGGCCTTGGACGCGCACATGGTTGATCTCGCATGAGCGAACTCGTGATCGATATTGTTGGGCTCGGCAAACGCTACGCGTTGTCGCACCGACATCGCCCAGATTCGCTCAAGAGCTGGCTGCGAAGTCAGGCCAACCAACTAGGGAGCACCGAACCTGCGCCGCAAGACGAAGAATTTTGGGCTTTGAAGGATGTCAGCCTGCAAGTCAATCAAGGCGAATGTCTCGCGCTGATCGGGAAAAATGGCTCGGGGAAGTCAACGCTGCTAAAAATACTCTCGCGGATCATTCCACCAACCAGCGGCCATATCCGTGTCCGTGGCCGGGTTGCGTCACTACTCGAGGTTGGCACCGGATTTCATCCTGAATTGACCGGACGAGAAAACGTGTTTCTAAACGGTGCAATGCTAGGCTGTCCAAAGCGCGATATTCGCCGCCGATTTGACGAAATCGTGGCCTTCTCTGGCGTTGAACGCTTCCTTGATACGCCCGTCAAGCACTATTCAAGCGGAATGTATGTGCGATTGGCTTACGCTGTCGCAGCGCACGTTGACGCGGATATCCTAGTCGTCGACGAGGTTCTAGCTGTCGGCGATGCCGAGTTCCAGAAAAAATGCCTCGAGCACATGAAGAAGCAACTTTTACAACACAAAACCTGCGTGTTGGTTTCGCACAACACCGATGCAATAAAACAGTTGGCAACGAAAGTCATTTGGCTCGACAGTGGCACCATCGTCGAGACCGCAGGGGTTGGATCGGATCTGCTTGATCGTTACACGCTTCCTCAATAATGGCGCTTCTATCAAAACCCTCTTCAATTCCAAATTGCTAAAACGGACTGACCAAGGACAAAAGGTATCTCCCGGCACTGATTCCACTGGCTGACTTCTTGACACAGGCTTTTCGGCACTCATCGCCCAGTTAGCAAGTGCAGGCTAGAATCCGAACGAGTGCACGAAAAGGAGAAAAAATTGTGGCGCTGCCGGCCGAAATTCCATTCAAAAGCGCTGAAGAGTATCTCAACTGGGAGCGTAGTCAGATGGAAAAGCACGAATACTTGGCCGGAGAGGTGTTTGCCATGGGCGGCGCTTCAAGACGCCATGTCACCATTGCACTCAATCTCTCCA
>JANMZU010000493.1:0-5207 GCA_031383585.1 Betaproteobacteria bacterium | reverse complement strand
CGCACAGTGGCGCAATCGGTGCGCCAAAATTACCTCGGCGTGACCAATGGCGTAGCACAGGTGAAAGCGCTGGAAGCCGCCCTTGTCTCGAATAAATCTTCGCTCGACGCCACTGTGCTGGGCAAGGAGGTCGGCGTGCGTACCAACGTTGACGTGCTCAATGCGCAGCAACAGCTGTTCCAAGCCCAGCGAGATCTGCAGCAGGCGCGCTACTCAACGATTTTGAGCCAGTTGCGTTTGAAGTCAGCCGCCGGCCGCCTGGTCGAGGAAGATCTGGCTGAAGTCAATCGGATGCTAGCCCGCTGATATTGCGAAAACTCCAGCATTGACGCGGCTTTCAGGCCACTATTGGCCTGGGCACCGCGTCAAATGGCGCTCAAGCCAATTCAGTGCATTCCGCTCACTACCCTGCGAGTGCCGCACGCACCAGATCGACAGTTTTATCTGTCGCGCCGCGATTGGCCGCGACCAATTGCAAACCCGCATCTGCCATCAACTTGCGCGCTGCAACGTCTTGTAGCAAGCGTTTTGCGGTGCGCATCGCCGCCAAGGCGTCACTGACTTTCACCATGGCGCCCTGGTCTTCTGCCAAGCGAGCAGCCTCACTGAAGTTGAAGGTAGACGGCCCCATGATCACCGGCTTGCCAGCCGCACACGCCTCAATCAAATTCTGGCCCCCGAGCGGTAGGAAACTCCCACCGACGATGACGATATCGGCGAACGCCAAATAGGCGGCCATTTCCCCCATTGAATCGCCAAGCAGGACGTCTGAACTAACCCCAGCCGCGTCGGCTATCGCCTCACTTCGCCTTGAAAAAGTCAGTCCGGCCGCTGAAATCGCGCCGGCCACTTCATCAAAACGCTGCGGATGTCGCGGCACAATCGCAAGTAGAACCGCACTCCGCTCAGAGATCTTGAAGACTTCGCAATACGCCGCCAGCAACAAAGCCTCTTCTCCATCGCGAGTACTCGCGCAGAGCAAAACCTGCCTGTTCACCAGCCCGGCGCGCCAGCCGCAGCCCATATTGACCAGGTCGGCATTCAAGGTCAGATCAAATTTGACATTGCCGGTCACACAGACGCGCGCTGCGCCTAGCGTGCGAAAACGGTCCGCGTCAGCGAGTGACTGTGTAGCCAATACTGACACGTTTTGCAGTGCATGTTGGACCAGCGTCCGAACCGGCGCAAACCGCCGATAGCCGCGCGCAGAGCGTTCGCTTAGTCGTGCATTGACGATCAATGCCGGTACCGATCGCGCTTTACATGCGTGCAACAGATTTGGCCAGATCTCGGTCTCCATCACTAGCAACACGGCGGGCTCAAAACGATCAATCAGCCGAGCATATAAAAACCCAAGGTCGTATGGCAAGAAAACTGAGGTCAGCGTGTCGCCGAACAGCTCGACCGCTGTCGCACGACCGGTGGGGGTCATACTGGTCAACAGAATCGGTCGCGCCGGATAGAGCGCCATCAGCTTGCGAATCAGCGGCTCAGTGGCCCGAGTCTCGCCGACAGAAACCGCATGTATCCAGATGCAGCCGTGCAATGGGGCCTGGCGATAACTGCCGAGTCGCTCAGCGATATTTTCCCGGTAGCCACGTTGCCGCAAACTGCGCCAAAGCAACCGCGCAAGAATTACCGGCAACATCAACGTCAGTAGAATGGAATAGAGCAAACGCATGTGCTTATGGCAAGCGACTATTGCGGCGACAACAGGCGCTGAAGGGCCTGCCACGCATCGTCAGCGGCTGGAAAAGCAGGCTGCTGCGCCGTGCCGCCGCCCAGATTGACGGCGAGATCGTTACCATATAGACCAGTAAGCGCAGGCGAGGTTGTCAGGTAAATTCCGACTGTCGGACGTGCCAGTGCGACACTCAGGTGCGCCAGCCCCGTGTCTACGCCGACGACCGCACGTGCCTCTGCCAGCAGAGCGGCCGCCGCCAGCAGCGACATCGCCAGCGGCACAATGGCATCGGGAATGGCGATAGCGAGCCGCTCACTGGCGTGCTTCTCCGCAGCGCTACCCCACGGCAAGATTACGCGGATGCCGATCTCGCGCAGACGTTTGCCGAGCGCGATCCAGTTAGCTTCGGGCCACATTTTGTTGGCGCGGCTGGTCGCGTGAAGGAATACGGCATAAGGACTCGCCGCCAGCCCATTGCTCAGCGGCGCCGGCCGGCGCAGGCCGTAGTCGACCTTGCTACCAAGTTCGTAGCCAAAGACAGCGGATGCCAATCGCCGATTACGCTCAACCGCGTGAAGGTCACGCGGCACCGCGACTGGTCGATCATAGGCTCGCGCGGCGAGCGGTTCACGCACGGTTTCTGCGGAGAATCCAGCGATAGTCCCCTTTGTCCACCGCGCGACCATGGCGCTTTTCACCAGCCCTTGCGTATCGAGGATGACGTCATATTCTTGACTGGCCAGTTGCTTCCTGATGTCGAAGAGGGCCGACCACGCCGCCGCCGACCACCATTGCTTTTTTAGGTACCGCAAATGTAAGGCGAACACATGCCGCACGTGCGGGTGCAATGCAACCAGTCCCGTATAGGGCGCCTCGGTGACCCAGTCGATCTCAATGTCCGGATAGGCGCGTGCCAGGTCGCTCACCACCGGCAGGTTGTGCAGAACGTCCCCCATCGATGAGAGTTTGACCAGCAATACACGCATCGGGCGATTGTAGCGGAGGAAGCGTGAACCGACAGACTGCGGGTCGATTACAATCGCTCAATCGACGGCCTGATTCACCCCAGCGCCATCAGCGAACGCCATGCCCGCCAACAAAATTCCCATTTCCGTCGTCATTATCGCCAAGAACGCCGCGAGTCAGATTGCCGCCTGCATCGACAGCGTCACCTTCGCTGCCGAAGTTCTGGTCGTGGACTCGGGGTCGGAAGACGAAACCCGCGCCATCGCTGACGTGCGCGGCTGTCGCGTGGTCGAAAAAGAATGGCTCGGGTTTGGCCGCCAAAAGCAGTTTGCTGTCGGCGAAGCGACGTATGACTGGGTGCTTTGTCTGGATGTGGATGAGCGCGTCACGCCGCAATTGCAGGAGAGTATCCGTGCGGCGATGGCTAGTCAGAAATACAAGGCTTGGCGCATGCACAGACGCAATCGGTTCCTCGGTCGCTGGCTGGCTCATGGTGAAGGCTACCCGGATTGGTCATTGCGATTGTTTCATCGACAGTTCGCCAGTTGGAGCAACGATCCCGTCCACGAGGCTGTTATCACCACCGCGGATGTTGGCTCGCTTGAGGGCGACTTGCTGCACGACTCTGCCGAGGACGTGAGCACCTATCTCGCCAAACAAAACCGCTATTCAAGCCTGCACGCGGAGGCGTTATTTCAGCAAGGGGTACGGGCTGGCTATTTGAAGCTTTTCCTTAGTCCTCTGGCCCGCTTCATCAAATTCTATTTTTTCCGCCGTGGATTTCTCGATGGTGGCCCCGGTTTTGCGCATGTTGCCGTGGGTTGTTTTGCTGCATTCGCCAAGTATGCGAAATTGATCGAACTGACCAACAAGGACGATTGAGTGCAAATATACATAGGACCCCGCCGGGTCGGTAAAATGCAGGTTTCTTGAATCAGCGTCCGCCATCGGTACGCCAAAAAAACTAAGGTCTCATGATTATCGTCACCGGCGGCGCAGGATTTATCGGCTCCAACTTCATTCGCGGATGGCTGGCCAGCAATCAGGAGCCGATAGTCAATCTCGACAAACTCACCTATGCGGGTAATCTCAAGTCTCTGGCGGACGTACAGCAAGACCCCCGCTATCATTTTGTGCACGCGGATATCGGTGATCGGCCCGCTGTGGGCGCGCTGCTGAAACAGGTCAAGCCACGCGCAATCGTCAATTTTGCGGCTGAAAGTCACGTCGACCGGTCCATTCATTCGGCCGGTGAATTCATTGCGACCAATATCGTTGGCACGTTCAATCTGCTGGAAGAGGTACGCGGCTACTGGGCAGGATTGCCCGCGGCCGAGCAGGGGCAGTTTCGCTTTTTGCATGTTTCCACCGATGAGGTTTATGGCTCTCTTAACGCCACCGATCCGGCATTTACCGAGAACCATCGGTATGAACCCAACAGTCCCTATTCAGCCTCAAAGGCGGCTTCCGACCATCTGGTTCGTGCCAGTCACCATACCTATCACCTGCCGGTGGTGACCACCAATTGCTCGAACAACTACGGCCCCTTTCATTTCCCGGAAAAGCTCATCCCCCTGATGATTCTCAATGCGCTGGGCGGCAAGCCATTGCCGGTCTATGGCGATGGACAAAACGTTCGTGACTGGCTTTACGTGACTGACCACTGTTCAGCTATCCGCCTGGTACTCGAAAAAGGGCGAACCGGCGAGACCTATAACGTCGGTGGTCGCAACGAACGCACCAATCTTGATGTCGTCAATGTTGTCTGCAATCTGCTTGATGAGCTCAAGCCTCGCGGGGACGGCAAATCGTACTCAACGCAGATTTCGTTCGTCAAGGACCGGCCGGGACACGACCAGCGCTATGCAATCGACGCGACTAAGCTGGAAACCGAACTGGGTTGGCGGGCTGCCGAGAATTTTGAAAGTGGCATCCGCAAAACGGTGAACTGGTACTTGCAACATCAGGATTGGGTCCATTCCGTCACCAGTGGCGAATATCTCAAGTGGATGGACACGCAATACGCCGGCAACCAGGAGTCTACAAAATGAACAGGAAGGGAATCATCCTTGCCGGTGGCTCTGGTACCCGTCTCTATCCGGTTACCCAGGTTATATCCAAGCAGCTCTTGCCCATCTACGACAAGCCGATGGTTTACTACCCGCTTACCACCTTGATGCTGGCGGGAATTCGCGAAATTCTCATCATCTCGACGCCGCACGACACCCCGCTGTTTCGGGAATTGCTTGGCGACGGCTCGAAGTGGGGATTGTCGCTCACCTATGAAGTGCAACCTTCACCGGACGGTCTGGCGCAGGCGTTCCTGATTGGCAAACGGTTTCTGGCGGGCGCGCCTTCGGCGTTGATTCTCGGTGACAACATTTTTTATGGTCACGACCTTTCCCAACTCCTGCAGCGCGCTAACGCCCAGACCGCCGGCGCCACGGTATTCGCCTACCCGGTGAATGACCCTGAGCGCTATGGCGTGGCGGAGTTCGATGTTGCAGGAAAGGTGATTTCGCTGGAGGAAAAGCCGACGCAGCCCAAGTCCCGTTAC
>JANMZU010000577.1:0-2213 GCA_031383585.1 Betaproteobacteria bacterium | reverse complement strand
GCATCCAGCGCCTTGTGCTTGACGAACTCGTTGTCAAAGCGAAGGCCTTCGCTATTTAGCACGCGAAAATCATCGATGACGATTGCATTATCCAGCGAACCGCCACGCCCCAAACCCATTTCGCGCAACATCTCGACATCGTGGGTAAACCCGAACGTGCGCGCGCGCGCTACCTCTTTCGCAAACGAAACATCTGCGAAGTCGATCTCCACATCCGACGCGGCTTTCTTGAATACCGGATGATCGAATTCAATCGTGAACTTGAGCTTGAATCCGTTGAACGGCTTTAGTGAAACATAACGATCTTTGTCCTTAAGTTCCAGTGGCTTCTTCACCCGAATGTAACGCTTGGCCTTGCCCTGCTCTTCAATGCCCGCAGATTGCAACAGGAAAACGAATGGGCCGGCGCTTCCGTCCATGATGGGCACCTCTTCAGCCGACAGATCCACATAGGCGTTATCGATCCCGAGCCCTGCAAACGCCGCCATCAAATGTTCGACCGTTGCCGCCTTGGCACCTGAGTTCGGGTCCTCAATGCGGGTCGACATGCGAGTGTCATTCACATTCAGTGCATTGGCGCGCACCATCGGGCTACCCGCCAAATCAGTGCGGCAAAATACGATGCCGGTATCGGGTGCAGCCGGACGAATGAGCATCTCGACCCGATTGCCGAGATGAACTCCAACGCCTGTGGCTCGAATTTTATTCTTGAGAGTGCGCTGCTTGATCATGGTGAAAATGATTGCCGGTAAAGCTAACAAATTGCTGCGATATTAGCATTTGCAAGTGGCGGGCCTGACGGGCAGAGATACAGCCAAGTAGTTAAAGCTACCTTTTCTTTGCCTTCGTGCCACTTGTCGGCTTGTTGGCTTTTGCCGGACGCTTGGCGGAGGCCGGCGCAGCATTGGCACTTTTTTCTTGGTCAGTGGACTTTTGATCGCCGATGATCTTCGTTGCTGGGCAAATCTTGAATATCGGACATTTCTTGCAGCCAACTGCTATGGCAACGGGACAGATAACCATGAATAATTCCTATGAGGGCAGTATTGACTGGTCGATCATACAGACAATCCACACGCCCTCTACCAAATAGCGAGAGCAATAGAACCTTAAAAAGCACGAAAACGGTGATCGTTAGCATCGAGTTCGATTTTCAATTCTCGATAGTCAGGGCACATGCGCTCGACTTCTTCCCAAAACGCACTCGAGTGATTCATATGCCGAAGGTGTGCCAGCTCATGACATACAACATAGTCGATGAGCGCTGGGCGGGCCTTCATGAGGCGCCAGGAGAAGCGTACTTCCCGCCGTGAATTGCAACTTCCCCAGCGGCCGTTTGCGCTTGACAAAAACACCCGTGGTGGAGTCAGACCATGGAGCTTGGCGAAGAAGAATGCTCGTTGCGCAAAGTGCGGCAATGCTTGCTTACGATACCAATCGACCACAGCCTTTTCGATGAGCGAAGGTTCAGCAGACCGGCCGCGCACAAACAGGCGGCCCATCAATTGCTCTACCATCGGCCGCTTCCTGGTGGAGTCAGCCGCAATATCAAGCAACAGGATCAAGTCTTCGCCCATCAACGACAGGGAATTGCCGGTCTGCCAAGTTTGCGGCACGATCCGTCGGTGCGACCATTCGTCGAGCTTCTTCAACACCCACACGGCGTTTTTGCCGATTATTTCATCTACCGCAGACAGTGGTGTCGAGAGCGAGGCGGCCACTGTCATTCCCGCGCCGTCCACTTTCAGACCAACCCCGCGTCGACCACGCCGTCTGACGAATTTGTAGTCTACGCGATGGCCGAGCAGCGCAATGCTGCGTTCAGACTCTTCTTCGAGAAGGGCTTCGGGAGAGGCTTTTTTCAGCTTGAAAAACATACGGTTTCCTGCCCATGGCACATACCCAAGCGCCTTAGCTGTTTACCGGCGGCAGCTTGAGCATCTCGCCCTCAATCCAGCTCTCAACATCGGCGATAACTTCTGCAGGCTCACGCCCGACAGTGGCAATGGGTGGGCCAATGCTGACGGTTATCTTGCCCGGATACTTGAGAAATGCGTTGCGCCGCCAACACTCGCCCGCATTATGGGCAATCGGCAATACCGGTGTGCCGGTCTTGGCCGCCAGCCATGCGCCGCCGATGCCATATCGCCCGCGCTTGCCTGGTGCGATGCGAGTACCCTCCGGAAAGATGGATACCCAGAGACCCCTGCCGA
>JANMZU010000487.1:0-4298 GCA_031383585.1 Betaproteobacteria bacterium | reverse complement strand
TCGCCGTGTTCGCCCAATTGAACGCCCAATTGATCGAGTTGCAGACGGTGCTCTATGCCGAGCACAAGCACAAGGTGCTCGTCGTGTTGCAAGCCACCGACACCGGTGGCAAAGATGGCGTGATTCGCAAGGTGTTTTCGGGTGTCAATCCGCAAGGTATTCACGTTGCGAGCTTTAAGGCGCCAACGCCTGAAGAACTCGATCATGACTACCTGTGGCGGGTGCATCAGCGTGTCCCTGCCAAGGGTGAGCTGGTGATTTTCAATCGCAGCCACTATGAGGACGTGCTCATCACCCGCGTTGAAGGCTGGATAGACGACCGCACCGCCAAGCGGCGCTTTCGCCAGATCAACGATTTCGAGGCGATGCTGGTGGAAGAAGGCACTATTATTCTGAAATTTTTCCTGCACATCTCTAAGGAGGAGCAAAAGGAGCGACTGCAGGACCGCCTCGATGACGGCGCCAAGCAGTGGAAATTCAATCCGGGCGACCTTGTCGCGCGTGGGAAATGGGACGACTATCAACGCGTTTATGAGGAAGCGATCAACGCCACATCGAGCCCGCACGCGCCTTGGCACGTCGTGCCCGCTGATCGCAACTGGGTGCGCGACTTGTACATCTGTTCGGTGATTGTCAACACCTTGCGTGATCTCAAAATGCGCTACCCGGACCCTGCACCCGGACTGGACAAGTTCGTCATTGAGTAGGACGGTTGCGCCGCTGATTGCCGCACTGCACAAGACCGCTAAGTCGTTGTGTTAACATAACAAGTTATCAATTTCGCTACGCCAGCATTGCGCCGCCAAGTGCGCTCAGGCAGCCGTTTTGTATCGACCCTTTCAGCCCTTTAAGTCAGCCATGCCTATCTACGCCTACAAATGCTCGTCCTGTGGACACACCAAGGATGTTTTGCAAAAAATCAGCGCCGATCCGCTGACCGTTTGTCCCGCCTGCGGTGCGGCGGCGTTTGCCAAACAATTGACTGCCCCCGGTTTTCAATTGAAGGGCAGCGGCTGGTACGTGACTGATTTTCGCGATGGCAAGAAGCCCGCTGCCGATGCGAAGCCAGAAGTTGCCAAGCCTGACACCGGGACTGACAGCAAAGTGGAAAGCAAAACAGACACAAAGTCCGACGCGAAACCCGACAGCGCAGCATCAGCATCAGCCGCCGCCCCTGCGACGCCTGCGCCAAGTACACCTGCGCCAGCAGCCGCTACACCGAGCAAGTAAAGAGAGAAGAGTAAACGCGTGCGTAAATATCTGATCGCTGGTCTATTGGTTTGGATACCGCTGGTGATTACCGGCTGGGTATTGAAGTTGCTTATCGATACGATGGATCAGTCCCTGCTATTGCTGCCCGAGCGATACCGTACTGAAGCGTTGTTTGGCTTCCACATACCCGGTATGGGGGTGATCCTGACAGTTAGTATTGTGTTGCTGACGGGGGTCATTGCGGCGAATTTCTTTGGCAAGAAGCTACTCCATTGGTGGCATTTGATCCTGCAACGCATCCCTATCGTACGGTCCATTTATGGTGGCGTGAAGCAGATTTCCGACACGCTGTTTTCGCCCGAGGGCAAAGCCTTTCGCAAGGCGGTGCTAGTGCGTTACCCGCAGCACGACACCTGGACCGTCGCACTCCTCACCGGCGAGCCGCAGCACGAAGTAACCGATCATCTTGGATTCGAGTACTACGCCGTGTTTGTGCCGACCACACCAAACATCACCGCCGGATTCTTCCTGCTGGTGCAAAAATCCGAAGTGCGTCCACTTGAGATGAGCGTGGACGAAGCCTTGAAATACATTATCTCAATGGGCGTTGCCGAACCACCGCGCCCCATCCACAGAAACGGCGCCGAGATGAAAACATCCGGCACCGACCCCAATCCGAAGCCGTAGTCGGCCTTCGCACCTGCCGGCTACGGCCCCGCAAAAACGCGCTGTCATTTCGAACCTGGCTTCATAAGGTGAGAAATCTGCTTCTCGCCCCTCGCTGATACCAAGCGGAAGGCTCGGCCAAATGACGGCACAACCAATTCAGCAACACAAAACTTTCGGGAACCTATTGTGAGAACGAATTACTGCGGCTTTATCGACAAGCAATACCTTGGGCAACAAGTTACGTTGTTCGGCTGGGCGCATCGACGACGCGATCATGGCGGCGTCATTTTCATCGACCTGCGTGATCGCGAAGGGCTGGTGCAGGTCGTCATCGATCCGGATACACCAACGGCTTTCCAGACGGCGGACAAGACGCGTAGCGAATTCGTGTTGAAGGTAGTCGGCAAAGTTCGCACGCGCCCGGAGGGCACGATCAACGCCAATCTCAAGAGTGGCGAAATCGAAGTGCTGGCATCGGAGGTCGAAATCCTCAATGCAGCATTGACGCCCCCGTTCATGATCGACGACGAGAACATCAACGAAGAAGTGCGCCTCAAGTACCGCTATATCGATCTGCGCCGCGAGACCATGCAGAAGAATTTGCGCATGCGCTACCGTATCGCAATGGCGGTGCGGCAATACCTTGATCAACAGGGTTTCATCGATATTGAAACGCCCGTGCTTTATAAATCTACCCCGGAAGGCGCACGCGAATTTTTGGTGCCCTCGCGCATGCATGACGGCCAGTTTTACGCGCTGCCGCAAAGCCCGCAACTGTTCAAGCAACTGTTGATGGTGTCGGGTTTTGACCGTTACTACCAGATCGTGAAATGCTTCCGTGACGAGGACTTGCGTGCGGATCGTCAGCCGGAATTCACACAGATCGATATCGAAACATCTTTCCTGAATGAGCGCGAAATCCAGGACATCATGGAGGGCCTCGTCAAGGCGATGTGGAAAGCCGGCGTCGGCGTTGACCTGCCTGATTTCCCGCGCATTACTTATGCAGATGCGATGGCCAAGTACGGCTCTGACAAGCCCGACCTGCGCGTGAAGCTCGAACTCACCGAATTGACCGACATCGTTCGCAATTCCGGCTTCAAGGTATTCGTCGATATGGCGAATGCAAAAAATGGGCGCGTCGCCGCACTCAATGTGCCAGGCGGCAGCGCCATGTTTGCACGCAAAGAAATCGACGATCTGGCTGGCTTCGCTGCCATTTACGGTGCAAAGGGATTGGCATACATCAAGGTCAACGACGACACCAAGCTCAATGCCGAGGGCCTGCAATCGCCAATCGTGAAGTTTCTGTCCGAAGAAGTGTTGGGGGAAATCATCAAGGCTTGCGGCGCCAAAACCGGCGACCTGATTTTTTTCTGCGCGGACAAATCCAAAGTGGTCTACGACACGCTGGGTGCATTGCGCTCAAAGATCGGCCACGCCAAGGGATTTGCCGAAAGCGGGTTCAAGCCGGTGTGGGTGGTGGATTTCCCCGCCTACGATTTCGACGAGGAAAACAATCGCTACGTGTCCGCGCATCACCCGTTTACCGCGCCGAAAGACGAGCATGTCGACTTAATGGACACCGATCCATCCAAAGTGCTCGCCAAGGCTTACGACGTGGCCATGAATGGATGGGAATTGGGCGGCGGCTCGGTGCGTATTCACCAGCCTGCGTTGCAGCAAAAGCAATTCAGGACGCTGGGTATTTCACCGGAAGATCAGCGCGCCAAATTCGGCTTCCTGCTCGATGCACTCGAATACGGCGCGCCACCGATGGGCGGAATCGCCTTCGGTCTCGATCGCTCGGTGACGCTGATGTGCGAGAAGTGGGACTCGATCCGCGATGTGATTGCGTTTCCGAAAACGCAGCGCGGCCAGGATTTAATGGTCGATGCACCGTCGGCCGTGCCTGAGAAACAGTTGCGCGATTTGCATATCAAGCTGCGGGGTGTGGCGCCGGGCGGCTAACACGCGATTGGTGATCGGGTGCTGCTGCGGTATGTGTATCCGCCTAAGATCTAGCACTGGCGCGGCTCTTGGACCATTTTTGGTCGGCGAGGTGCGCCAGTGGCAAGCTTACTTCGCGTTTGATATTTCTTTCACACACGGTAGATAAATGATCTTTCCGCCGGTCTTGGCAAAGTAGCCAAGATATTCGCAGATCGGCCCCAAGCCCATCGTCGCGCGCCGCGCATCGAGATTGGCTTCGTCTTCTGTTGGCTTTAGCCCAACACCGTTTTGTGTGTCGACCTGCGATCCATAGCGTTGCGGCTTGCCCTGCCGAATCAACAGACGATCTTCCAGCAGCGCAAGATTTTGTTTCGATGCTTCACCCGCCATCGCTGCCTCTCGCATCTGCTTGACGTACGAGAGTTGAACATTAAGTTCGGTATGTTGAATAACAAGAAATACGG
>JANMZU010000523.1:0-11160 GCA_031383585.1 Betaproteobacteria bacterium | reverse complement strand
ACCTGAAAGGCTGTTCATGAATACCACACCAAGCGGCTTGCAGTATGAAGATACTGTGGAAGGCACCGGCGCTGAAGCGACGCGCGGCAATCTCGTTTCTGTCCATTACACCGGCTGGCTATACACCAATGGCGTGGCCGGCGCCAAGTTTGATTCCAGCAAGGATCGCGGCCAACCATTCCAATTTTCTTTAGGCGGTGGGCAAGTGATTCGCGGCTGGGACGAGGGTGTAGCCGGCATGAAGATTGGCGGCACGCGCCAGCTGGTCATACCGCCGGAATTAGGCTATGGCGCACGCGGGGCTGGCGGCGTCATTCCGCCGAACGCAACGCTGCTATTTGAAGTTGATCTGCTCGGCGTTTAGACCTGCGGCATTTGACGGTGGGCCGTCGCCAGCGTTACAGCTTGTGCGCGCCCACCATCAAGCGCTGATATTGGTTGTATTTTTCGTCGATCGCACCGTCTTCGCCCGGTGAGCGGCTGACTGTGATCCACACGTCTAAGGGGAAAGTGGCTGCCAGTTCGACGGTGTAGTTGATCTCTTCTTCGGCGACGCCGCGCGCTGTTTCAAAGTCCGGTGCTTTCCAGTCAAACAACAAATGTTGCGCCATCTGATCTTTGAAGATTTCGAGGTCAGCATCCTCGACTTCAACAACTTCGGCAAGTGTGCAGCGTGCCCGCCGTGTCAGCGACATGAACGAACTGTCGCAATAGCAGCGGGGCTCGCACCGGTAACCTTCTCCGAGATTGCAAACCGCGAAGCCGCCAGAGGTAACCCATTCATCTTCGTCGCAAGCACCACCTTGCCGGTATAGCTCTGCGTCGGAATTATCCAGCCGTACAGCTTTGAGAAATTTCTTCATTTAAAAGTGTGAATAGCGGAAATTTAACGAAAACGTACTTTGAGCTTTTCCATGGTTTCCAATAGCTTCGCCCTGATTCCGGGTTCAAAGGCGGAGTGACCTGCATCGTTGACGATGTGATACTCGGCTTCGGGAAAAGCACGCGCCAGATCATCGGCAGAGACGATCGGGCACACCGCGTCGTAACGACCCTGCACGATCATTGTCGGGATATGGCGTATCTTGCCGACGTTCTCGATCAGGAAGTTAGCGGGAAGGAAGATGTCGTTGACAAAGTAATGCGCTTCGATACGTGACAAACCGAGCGCCATCCGGTCTGAACCGAAGTTAGCGACCAACGCATCGTTGGGTAGCAATGTCGAGCACGAACCCTCATACATGCTCCACACTCGCGCAGCCGGCATGTGTATCGACTTGTCCGGGTTGGTCAACAACGCGTGGTAGGCCTTGAGAATGTCGCCCGGCTCCGTGCTCGTCTCACGCACGTGTTTATTGTCAGCCAGATGCCCGACAAACTTGCGCCACGCTTCCGGAAAAATATGCCGGAGACCCGAAAGGAACCAGTCGACCTCCGCTTGTCGGCACAGAAAGATGCCGCGCAAAATAAGTGACATGGTCCGCTGGGGATAGTGTTCCGCGTAAGCGAGTGCCAACGTAGAGCCCCAGGAGCCGCCAAACACCAGCCAGCGCTCGATGCCCAAGTGTTTGCGCAAGGTCTCCATATCCTCGATCAAGTGAGGGGTGGTGTTGTCACGCAATTCGCCAAGCGGCACCGAGCGGCCCGCACCCCGCTGATCGAAAATGACAATTCGATAAAACTCAGGATCAAAAAACTGACGATGTACCGCAGATGCACCCGAGCCTGGACCACCGTGCAAGAACACGACCGGCACACCGTCAGGATTGCCTGATTGTTCAAAATACATGGTGTGAATCGCATCGAGCGGTAAGGTGCCCGTTTGGAAAGGCTCAATTGGCGGGTAAAAGCCGCTTTTACTGGTGGTTTCGGAGTGTGTTGACAGCGTTAAACTCATGCAAACTCAATCGTTAAGTATTTGAAATTAAAGATATTCTATTTTGGCAGATTTACCCAAGATGGAATCAGAATTTGTTACTTCTCGTGTCCTTGGCTACCGCCTACATTTTGGGTTGTTGCAGTGCAGTAGAATGGTAATGGGGTCGCAATTGCAATCTAGGAGATGCAGTAAACGCCCCAGCTTCCGTGATAACCAACGCTTCTGGAGAGAGAATATGCTGTACCAAGTGCACGATATGCAACGTGCCGTACTCGAGCCATGGCGCTGGTGGGCGCAAGCCAACGCTGTCGCTTTTGGCAATCCATTTTCGCCCGTGTCATACGCGCCACAGGCAAACAAGATGGCGGCCAGCTTCGAGTTGATGCTCAGAATCAGCAAGAGCTACACTCGCCCCGCTTTTAATATTCCCCACGTTGACGTCAACGGCCGCACGGTCGAAGTCACCGAGGAAGTGATTCTGGACAAGCCGTTTTGTCGGTTGCTGAATTTCAAGAAAGCCAAGGCAACGCTGCAAGAGCCAAAGGTGCTGGTATTCGCGCCGCTTTCCGGTCACTTCGCAACGCTGTTGCGGGACACTGTGCGCACTATGCTGCCACACCATGACGTCACGATAACCGATTGGAAAGACGCGCGAGAAGTATCGTTAGCGGAAGGTCCGTTTCATTTTGACGATTACGTAGCTTACGTGCAGGACTTCATCCGCTTCATGCAAGGCGCGCATCATTCGAAGATACACGTCGTTTCGGTTTGTCAGCCAACGGTTCCAGTACTCGCAGGGATCGCGTTGATGGCGGCACACGGGGAAACCTTGCCAGATAGCATGACGATGATGGGCGGGCCAATCGACGCCGCCAAGAATCCGACTTCCGTGAACGATTTTGCCATGCGCCGACCTTTGTCCTGGTTTGAGCAAAACGTGATTGAGCGCGTGCCGGTGAAATATCCCGGCGCCATGCGGCGCGTTTATCCCGGGTTTTTGCAGCACACCGGGTTTATTGCGATGAATCCTGATCGTCATATGGATTCACACATCGACTACTACAAACAGTTGGTCGCGGGAGATGGCGAGAGCGCTGAAGCCCACCGCAAGTTTTACGACGAATACAACGCGGTCATGGATCTGCCCGCAGAATATTATCTGGATACGATTGTTCGCGTGTTCCACGATCAGAGCCTTGCCCGTGGCACGCTGGAGGTTAATGGTGAACTTGTGAAACCGGCGACAATTAAGAAATCTGCATTGTTCACGATAGAAGGCGAGCTCGACGATATTTCGGGTAGCGGCCAGACGCAGGCAGCACATACACTCTGTACTGGCTTGCCTGCACCAAAGCGCGAGCATTACACCGCACCGGCGGTAGGTCACTACGGAATTTTCAGTGGGCGCAAGTACCGCGAGATAGTCTACCCAAGGGTTCGCAAGTTCATTGCCAAACACAACTGACCACACATATGACAACTCCCTCGGGCTCACCGATCCCAGACTATTTTGCGTTGTTTCAATCAATGCTTAACCCAGCTGGCGTTAATCCCGGGGCAGCTGCGCCATCCATGTTTGCGATGCTGGACCCAAAGGAGGTCGAGCGTAAGATCAATGAACTGGAAACCGTCCTGACATGGCTAAAGGGTACTGTTGGGATGGTGGAGCTGTCATTGCAGACGCTTAAGTACCAGCAGTCAGTGTTGGCGTCCATGGGTGAGGCTAGCAAGAATGCGCAGTCGGGAAATAATGCAGGCGCCGCGGACTTGGAGAAGTTGGCACTTGGCAATGCCGCGATGAATCCTGCAATGTGGGCGTGGAACATGATGCAGCAGGCTGCGCCAGAAGCTTCAAAAACAGAGGTGCCTGCAAAAAAGAAACCGTCAACACGGAAGTCGCGCTAACGCAGACTGCCGCCGCAGTTATTCATTTCCCAAGCGACGGCGCTATATACGGTCAAGAACCACGAATTGCATCGCGTATGCGTTTTTTGCGTCGGGCTCTACTCGCTGACGAGCTGTCTCACGCCAACCGCGCATGTCAATAACTGGAAACAGCGTCTCGCCTTCTGATTTGACGTCTACTTCAGTAATATAGAGCCGATCCGCATGAGGAAGGGCAACTGTATAAAGTGCGGCGCCACCGATCACAAAAACCTCCTCGTTGTCTTGGCAACTGCTGAAAGCCTCATCCAATGAGGGCATCACCTCGGCACCATCGACCTGAAAGTCCGGGTTGCGGCTGACAATGATATTGCGGCGCCCGGGCAAGATTTTACCAATCGATTCAAATGTTTTGCGGCCCATGACAATAGGATGCCCCAATGTGATTCGCTTGAAGTAGGCGAAATCTGCAGGCAGGTGCCAAGGCATCTGGTTATCGCTGCCAATGACCCGGTTTGTGGCCATCGCGACGATGAGCGAAATGCGTGGCTTGAGTGCTTTTGTCATCGCGAGCTCAAATCGCAATCGGCGCTTTGATGGCGGGATGCGGGTCGTAATTTTCGAGCGTGAAGTCTTCAAACTTGAAGGCGAACAAGTCCGTGATGGATGCGTTCAAATGCATTGCGGGCACTGCGCGGGCTTCGCGGGACAACTGCTCGTTGGCCTGATCTAGATGGTTCAAATACAGGTGCGCGTCGCCGAGCGTATGGACGAAATCACCTGGCTTGAGGCCGCAGACCTGCGCAACCATCAACGTTAGCAGCGCGTATGAAGCAATATTGAATGGCACACCCAGAAATATATCGGCGCTGCGCTGATACAACTGGCAAGACAGCTTACCGTCGGCCACGTAGAACTGAAACAGGGCATGGCACGGCGCCAACGCCATCTTGGGGATATCCGCTACGTTCCAGGCGGAAACGATCATCCGTCGTGAATCAGGGGTATTGCGGATCTGAAGAAGTACTTCACGTATTTGATCAATATGTGCGCCGTTCGGCGCGGGCCAGCTGCGCCATTGGTAACCATAGACTGGGCCGAGATCCCCTTGCGCGTCTGCCCATTCGTCCCAGATCGTTACGCCGTTATCCTTCAGGTAAGCGATGTTGGTCGAACCCTGCAAGAACCATAAGAGCTCATGGACTATTGAACGCAGATGAAGTTTCTTGGTGGTTAGCAGTGGAAAACCAGCGCCGAGATCAAAGCGCATTTGGTAGCCAAAAACCGATCTTGTGCCGGTACCGGTTCGATCCGTCTTTTCGCTCCCGTGGGCTAGGACATGCCGCATTAGTTGCAGGTAAGAGGCGTCGGCCGGATTGATCATTTCGATAACTGGAGTGTTGGGATTGCCTGCATTTTACCCACCGATTGACCTCAAAGGCTGCTGCCCGCTGAGACTTCCACCACGATGCCGTATGGCTTGCGGTAGGTATCATCTAACAGAGAAGTAAATCGCGCCAAGTCTCCACCGGGCAATTCATTGATACCTGCAGCGGCTTCACGACCACCGCCACCTTTGAAGCGAACCGCGATTTCATGTGCGCGCAAAGGCTTCAATTGTGGCGCCCGAATACTCACCAGATAGGCGCCACTGGATAGCTTGTTCAGCACCGCGTGCGCTCGGTGGGGATATTGGCTTGCCAACGCATTGGCAAATGCGCCGCTAACACGACGCGCCCAGGATGCATCGGGCAAAATAAACGTGGCAGAAACGTCGCTCTCGAAGGTCGGGGGAATTGCCCGCGCTAATTGAAGGTCTGCCGCATACGTGACTTGCAGACGTTCAAGAATATCTTCATTGGCCGCAAATTCAAACGGGTTCTTGTAGGGGGCCATGCGCTGTGCGAGTTCTGACGGCGCAAAGCAAAGATCGCTGATAGATTCGCCATACGCGTTGTAATTGAGGCATTCCCCTAGTTCTCTAAGACAATTTGTTTGCTCGATCGTAAAGCCGAACTTTGCAGCCAGTTGCTCAGCAGCGCTGTGGAGATTGTCGCCAAACGCCGCACAAATTGCCCATGGGTGATATGCGCCGTTGAGATGTCGATCAACGATAAGGCTGGTACAGACATTGGCGGACGTGTCAATGTGCGCAACCAGCCGTGGGTGCGACTGCAATTTGCTTGCGCTGTGGTGATCAAAATAGCTTATTGTCGCGACGGCCTCGAGCAATTCGCGCGCATGGTCTGCATTTTGATCATACGAGACATCGAAGACGTATATTGCTGCGTCGAGGACTAATTTAGCAGGCACAGGAATTCGTTGGAGCAGCGATATGTCCCGTTTGGTGCCGGTGATCAGAGTTACGTCCACTTTCGGCACGGGGAATGCAAGCCGGAACTGGTGCCTGGCTATCAAGCCATCAGCATCGCCATTACAAACATCGAAATACCGCATTTGGCGAATACCAACTTGTGACTTCAGTAGCCCGGAGCGTTAACGGATAAGCGCTCAGGACTAGCTGCGGCCAGCAATTAGCAACCGAAATCGTTACCGCGCAAAAATCGCCCAGAGATTAGCGAGGTCTTGGGTGCCATCGGTGCCTTGAACCGTTTTAAGGACCTGCACACCCTTAGCCTTCTGGCCGGATTGAATCAATGCGATGCCGAGTCGCAGCTTCGCATCGTCCGGGCGCTTTAGTTCACCTTTCTTGATACCAGCTTCCATCATGGTGATTCCCTTGGCTGCCTGGCCGGAGGTAAACAAGTTATAGCCAAGGTTGACCAGCGCGTTGCCGTCTTTGGCCGCGTTTGCCGCTGTATCTGGTGCGCCGCCAGAAATCTCTTTCTGGTTTTCAGCCACGCGCTTTTCAACGAGGTCGCGCAAACGCTTTTGACGATCCGCCTCGGCGCCTTTGCCAAGTGCCCCATTTGTGTAGCCCTCGTCGACAACTTTTTTAGCCTCACCAGGGAAGCCAGCCTGCAACGCGAGTTGAGACATTTCCATGTAGTCGTTGGCCGCGCTTAAATTGCCCGTTGCCAGTTGCATGCGGTAAACATCAAGTGCCAATCGATCCGAAAAGCCCGGCTTTTTCTGTAGTCGCGAAATGACATCCGCCCAAAGACTTTTCTTCGGGTAATAGTTCAACAACTTTTCAATGGTGGAGATGTATCCGGTCGTGTTCTTTTGCCGCAAATAACTGTTTGCCAGCAGTTGTAACTTCTCTTCCGAAGGCGTGCGGCTCGCTTTTTCGTCGGCCTGAATATCGATAAGCGACTCTTTGGCCGCGTTGGCAAAGTCGCCTGCCTGGAAATACGACTGAATCAGCAGGGTACGAATTTGTGGGTTACCACCACCTTCACGCAGGTAGCGCGTCGCCCACTTATTCGTTGCTGCGTAATCGTTGGCGCGATAGTGCGCGCCGACTAGCGCTTCGATAATCTTAGTCTGCGTGGCGGCAGGGGCCTTGCCGGAAGCGACAACCGCCTCAAAGGACCTGATAATGGTCTGGTTGTCGCCTGCACCGGAGGCGGCGCTCCCGCGCATGCTCTCAATCAGGTAGATTTCGTTTGGCGTCTTGCCCGATACCCCGTCGACCTCCTGAATCTTGGCCAGCGCATCTTTGAATTTGTTCGCTTTCAATAACGCGGATGCGGCTTGTAGCGGTTTGCCAATTTCGGGCCTGACCGCCTCTTGCGCATATGCAGTGGGCAACGCGACTGAACCGACAACTACCGAAAGGGCGACACTTGCGAATGCGCCGCGAATTACACCAGTTCTGGCCATGAAAGAAGTTCTCCGGGAAATAAATAGCAAAACGCGGCATTGCCGCGTTTTGTTTACCTAAAATTACTTGACGAACTGTTCGTTACCGACAATTCCCATTTTGGTTACACCCAGCCGCTGAGCTGACGCCATTACATACGCAACCGACTTGTATAACACCAGTTTGTTGGGGCGCAAATGCACTTCAGGCTGTACAGCCTGTGACGCCGCCGCCGTGAGCTTTGCTTCAAGCTCTTCCGGTGTTGGGATAATGGTGCCGTTCCAAAGAATCGTGCCGTCAAAATCCACGTCGATTTGTACAACCTCTGGCGGCGTGGGCGGCGGTGGCGGATTGCCAACCGGCATATTGAGCTTCACCGCGTGTGTCTGGATCGGGATGGTGATGATCAACATGATAATCAACACCAGCATCACGTCGATCAGCGGCGTGGTGTTGATTTCCATCATGACTTCCGGCTCTCCGGAGCCCCCGCTTGAACCTACATTCATGCCCATACGATATCCCTTCTAGTTCAGCGGAGGTGGCTCGGTGATGAAGCCGATCTTGAGAATGCTGGCGCGCTGCATTGTGTAGACAACTCTACCCACCGATTCATAGCGCGCATTTTGATCGCCGCGAATGTGAACTTCCGGCTGAGGAATCTTGACCGCCTCAACTTTAAGCTTCTCGAAAAGGGCATCGGTATCCGGCATCAATTGTTGATTCCAGAAAATGTCACCGTCCTTGTTAACTGAGACGACAATATTCTCCGGTTTGGTCTGCGTAACGATGTTGCGCTCTGCCGGCAATACGACGGGCACGTTTTGTACAATCGCCGGGATAGTGATCAGAAAGATGATCAGCAATACCAGCATCACGTCCACTAGCGGCGTCGTGTTGATGGTGGAGATGACTTCTTCATCTCCGCCACCTTCCGAACCTATATTCATTCCCATGCGGGGCTCCTAAACGTCTGCGAGGTCAGTGCCTGATATGCGGCTTAATGCTTTTTGCCGCTGGCACTTATAAGAACCGAGTGGAGGTCAGCACTGAAGGTGCGAACGCGTTCCATCACGACCTTGTTACGACGCACGAGCCAGTTGTACGCCAACACTGCTGGCACCGCAACAGCCAAACCAATAGCAGTCATGATCAACGCTTCGCCTACCGGACCAGCAACTTTGTCAATTGATGCCTGGCCTGCAACACCGATGGCAGTCAGCGCATTGTAAATACCCCATACCGTACCGAACAGTCCTACGAATGGACTCGTGGAGCCGACCGTAGCAAGGAATGCCAAGCCATCTTGCATCCGGTTCTGAACGTTTTCAGCGGCGCGTTGAATAGACAACGTGACCCATTCGTTCAGGTCCACACCCGCCATCAAACCCGAGTGGTGGCTGGTTGCCTTGACGCCGCTCTCGGCGATAAAGCGGAATGCGCTACCTTCCTTCAGGCCATCAATGCCTTGTTGGAGCGAACCGGCCGCCCAAAAAGCGTCGCCGACTTCGTTGGACTCTTTCATCAAGCGAAATTGTTCAAACAACTTTACAACCAGGATATACCACGTGCCCATCGACATAATGACGAGAATGGCAAGTGTGGCTTTTGACACCCAATCGCCGTGCTCGAGCATCGCTTTGATGCCGTACGGATTATCAACTGTTACCTTGGAGGCAACCGGCGCCGGCGGCGCGACAGACTTTGGTGCATCGGCTGCTGGCGCTGGCGCCTGTGCGTGTGCCGGCGCTGATTGAAGTGCTACGACCGCTGTCACCAAAGGTGCGCAAAAAACAACCGCCGCTACGAGCAGCGCAGGAATGCGATTAACAAAAGACATGTTTCCTCCAATATAAAAAGACGAATTTGAATTTGCGTTGCGGCCTGAATAAAGCATTAACTTTAGGGCCACAACGTTTAAAGCCTTGAGTTAAGAGCCAACTAATCTACCAACTTGAACGAGTAAGGCACCTGCACGCGAACATCTCTGCCCTGCCCATTACACTTGAATTGCTTGGAGGCACTGATCGACACGCTATTGAATGCACGATTAGTAGACGACTTGACATCTACATCCTTGACTTCGCCGTTGGCGGCAATAGTCATTTCGATCAACACCTCGCCCTGCAGCCCGTCTTTGCGAGCTTGCACAGGATATTTGATGTTGGTGCGAATCTCTTGCGAGTTTGGACACGCTACACCGACGCTAGGCGGCGCAGCCGCTACCGGCGGTGCGGGTGGCGCTGGCGGCGCGTATACAGGAGGCGCAACGGCTGTTCTCGTCGCGATCACGGGAGGTGCAATCGGCGTTTGCACCATGACTTCCGGCGGTGGCACGAAAGTCGGCAGCATCTGCACCATTTTTGGCGGCGGCGGCGGTGGCGTGTCTGGCGGCGGCGGCTTCTTCACCTCCTCGATAATCTTGGTTTCCAGCGGCTGCTTGATGACGTTCATCACTTTTGTGGCCAGGCCGTTCACCAGCGCATAGCCTAGCGCCACGTGCAAAATGATGACGATGGTTATCCCCGCAAGGTGTTTGCCGGGCGACCGCTGTTGCTGAGCATAATCCATGAAATACCCTTTAATTACCGCCTTTTTTGGAGGCGCGTGTCATGGCTTTGAAATAAAGACGGCGATTCTAACTGTTTCTTGAAGAGAACGCACCAATTGCAAACGGTCCCGCCACGAGCTTAATTTCTGCGGGAAGAATTCTCGGCTGCTACCCTACGCTTTCGCTTTGTGGTCGAACTGCCGGAGGCTCAGTTTGTTCCAACTAAATGCTGCGGTCACATCTGCACAATGATAAATTGCGCGTGCATCTTGAAAAATAAAACACACGATCATGAAACTTGATTCTAACAAGCTTACCAACATTCTTGATCCTTTGTCGCTTCATGAATGCCGCTGTGAGGTGTCGACAGTCGTTCGAGTGAAGCAACTACTTGCTATTGTACTGGCCCGAAGAATTTTCGAGCCAGTTCCCGCCAATTGCGGCGCACGAATGCCGCCGGGTCGGCATGCTGTCTCGTGGGCGAGCAGCACACGTCGCGATTTACCCACCAATGCCCCGGCCACCTGCTTCGCGTCAAGTGTTCCCTTGTCACTCGGCAGAGGGGGAGAAATGCGCAACGATGAGTAGCCACGTCAACGCAGCGAACCAATAGGACCCCAAAATGCAGAGCCCACTCGTCGATATGCGCAAGCTTGGCCAATCCGGCATGGAGGCGCTGCGCAACGGTGATGCGCAGAGCGCGCGGACGGCGTTCCAGAAAATTATTGCCGCTGGCCAACATGATGCATCGATTTTTCTTGCCCTGGCTTATGCCTGCCGGAATCTGAAGGACCAATCAGGTGCGCTAGATGCTGTGGACAAGGCGCTCGAGCTTGTGCCCGGCAACCTGCGAGCCCTCGTCTTCAAGGCAGATCATCTGGACGAGATCGGCGAATCGCGCGCGGCTTCGTCGTTTTATTTAGCCGCGGTCAAGTCGGTGTCACAACCTGACGCTTTGCCGCCTGACTTGCGCGATCAGCTCGCCCATGCGCAGGCGATGTGCGACAGCTATGCAGGCGAATTTGAAGGCTTCTTGCGCGACCGACTCATGAAGAATGGTCTGGCCGATGAACCATCGAG
>JANMZU010000472.1:0-6773 GCA_031383585.1 Betaproteobacteria bacterium | reverse complement strand
GGAAATCCCAGGTATCGGCAAACTCTTTTTCAAAAGCATTGACCGCCTCGTGGGATTTCCGCTAGAAAGTCGAAAAGCGCCTGGGCAAGGTCACGCGCAAAGACAACATTGCTTTCGATGGGCTGGCGCGCGTGTCGCATGTCACCGATGCCACTGACTGGCGTGTGGAATATCCCTTCGTGGTGGTGCACCCTGACACCGAGGAGGAAGTCGCCCCTCTGGTGAAGGCGCTCATCGAACTTGGGCTTACCATCATTCCGCGCGGCGGCGGCACCGGCTACACGGGCGGCGCAATCCCGCTCACCAAGCGCTCCGCCGTCATCAACACCGAAAAACTCGATGCGCTAGGCGCTGTCGAGCACATCACATTGCCAGGCATGGCCACGCCGGTTGCCACCATCCGTTGCGAGGCGGGTGTGGTCACCAAGCGGGCGATGGAAGCGGCGGAGCTCGCCGGACTCGTTTGGGCATGCGACCCGACCAGCGCGGATGCGAGTTGCATCGGTGGCAATGTGGCGATGAACGCGGGTGGCAAGAAAGCTGTCCTTTGGGGGACGGCGCTCGATAATCTCGCCTCATGGAAAATGGTCACGCCGAATGCCGAGTGGATGGAGATTGAACGTCTCGACCACAACATGGGCAAGATTCACGACATCGAGGTCACAAAATTTCGTATCCGCACTTTTGACGAATCCGGCAAGAAACTCAAGTCAGAGGAGACGCTGGAAATACCCGGCGCACTGTTTCGTAAAGTCGGCTTGGGCAAGGATGTCACGGATAAATTTCTGGCAGGCCTCCCCGGCATTCAGAAAGAAGGCTGCGACGGAATCATCACCTCCGCGCGCTTCGTGCTGCACCGCATGCCCAAGCACATACGCACCGTTTGCCTGGAGTTTTTTGGCCAGGTAAAAGAAGCGGTTCCGACGATTGTCGAAATCAAGAATTTTCTCGACGGCCATGAACACGCCGTTCTGGCTGGACTTGAACATCTGGATGAACGCTATCTGAAGGCGGTTGGCTACGCGACCAAATCGCGACGTAATCAACGACCAAAAATGGTGCTCATCGGCGACATCGTTTCGGATGATGAAAATGCGGCAATGGAAGCGTGTAGCGCGGTGGTACGCCTTGCCAACGCCCGCCACGGCGAGGGCTTTATCGCGGTGACGCCGGATGCCCGCAAGAAATTCTGGCTTGATCGCGCCCGCACGGCCGCTATCGCCAAACACACCAATGCCTTCAAAATCAACGAAGACGTGGTTATCCCGCTCGACCGCCTTGGCGATTACTCGGATGGCATCGAACATATCAACATCGAGCTTTCACTCAAGAACAAGCTGCGGTTGGTCGAGGCGCTCATCAAGTGCGTGGACGACCGCCTGCCCCTCGATGCAGACGACGACAAGATTGCACCTGACGAGTTGATCGGCTCGCGGCGCCAGGACGCACTCGAGCTGTTGGGCGCGGTCGGCGCGCGCTGGCAGTGTTATCTCGACAACCTTGATCAGCCATTGACATCGATTGCGGTTGCACTGAACAGCGCCGGTGTGGAAATTGAAAAGATACCGGCATCCCAGGCGCCGGCGTTGACGCTTTTTGAGCTGCTGCAAACCCATCAACTTCGCGCATCCTGGAAGACCGAGATTCGCCAGCCATTGCACGAGATTTTTTCCGGGCGCATGTTTGGCAAAGTGCAGGAACGGCTCGATGCCGTTCACAAGGAGGTGCTGCACAGCCGTGTGTTCGTTGCGCTTCACATGCATGCTGGTGACGGCAATGTTCACACCAACATCCCGGTGAATTCCGATGACTACGCCATGCTGCAAGAAGCCAATGCGGCAGTGGCGCGCATTATGGCGTTTGCGCGAAAGTTAAATGGGGTAATTTCCGGCGAACACGGCATTGGCATTACCAAATTCGAGTTCCTGACACCAGAAGAAAAGCAACCCTTCATCGATTACAAGCAGCGCATCGATCCGGAGGGCCGCTTCAATGCTGGCAAACTGTTGCCGGGCGGTGACATGGGCCGCGCTTACACACCGAGCTTTGGATTACTCGGTGCAGAATCGCTGATTCTTGAGCAATCCGATATCGGCGCCATTTCCGACTCGATCAAGGATTGCCTGCGTTGTGGCAAGTGCAAGCCGGTGTGTGCCACGCATGTGCCGCGTGCCAATCTGCTCTACAGCCCGCGTAACAAGATCCTCGCGACCTCGCTGCTGATTGAGGCGTTTCTGTACGAGGAGCAGACCCGGCGTGGTGTTTCGCTGCGCCACTTCGACGAATTCTCTGACGTTGCCGACCACTGTACGGTTTGCCACAAATGCGAGAACCCGTGCCCGGTGGACATTGATTTCGGCAATGTATCCGTCGCAATGCGGAACCTTTTGCGCAAGGAGGGCAAGCAGAAATTCAATCCCGGCACTGCCGCCGCGATGTTCTATCTGAACGCCACCGACCCGACGACGATCAAGATTGTCAAGACCGTGATGATCGACTGGGGCTACAAGGTGCAGCGCTTCGCGCACTCGCTGGCAAAAAAATTCCTGCTGCCGCAAATGCAAACCAAACGTCCCCCCGCGACTATCGGCAAACCCGCCATCAAGGCGCAGATCATCCACTTCATCAATAAGCCCATGCCCGGCGGACTGCCAAAGAAAACTGCCCGTGCGCTTCTCGATATCGAAGACAACAAAGTCGTGCCGATTATCCGCGACGCGCAGAAAGCCGGCGTGGATGCCGAGGCTGTGTTCTATTTCCCTGGCTGCGGATCGGAGCGCCTGTTCGGTCAGGTTGGCCTCGCGACCCAGGCGATGCTCTATCACGTTGGTGTACAGACAGTATTGCCGCCCGGATATCTTTGCTGCGGCTATCCGCAGACGGCCTCAGGCAATGCTGACAAGGGTCAGGAGATCATCACTGACAATCGTGTGCTGTTCCACCGTGTGGCCAACACGTTGAATTATTTGGATATCAAGACGGTCATCGTGTCATGCGGAACTTGCATGGATCAGTTGCAAAAATATGAGTTCGAGAAGATTTTTCCCAGCTGCCGGCTCCTGGATATCCATGAGTACCTGATGGAAAAGGGCGTGAAACTTGAAGGCGTCACGGGTACGCGCTACATGTATCACGATCCGTGCCATTCGCCGATGAAAACCTACCAACCAATTAAAGTCGTCAATCAATTAATGGGATCTGTGGTTGAACAGAACGAACGCTGTTGCGGCGAGTCGGGAACGCTGGCCACCACTCGCCCAGACGTATCCACGCAGGTGCGGTTCCGCAAGGAAGAGGAAATGCGCAAGGGGACCGACGGTTTGCGCAAGGATGGATTTGCCGGCGATGTGAAAGTGCTTACTTCGTGCCCATCCTGCTTGCAGGGGTTGTCCCGCTTTGACAACGACAGTGGAACGACCGCAGACTACATTGTGGTGGAAATCGCCAAACATGTACTGGGTAAAAACTGGATGCCGGAATACGTCAAGAAGGCCAACGAAGGCGGCATCGAACGGGTGCTTTTGTAAGTCAACTTTTCGCCGGCATCTACAACTGAGCACGGAACGTAACTGGAACGGTGACTGGCAATTTTTCATTGCGAATGGTTACAATTTCTGACGGGTTTGATCGTAGCCCTCCAACTAAGCAGGTAGCATTGCTCATGCATAAATACAAAGCTCTTGCTGGCTTCATTCTGCTTGGCGCGATGAGCCTCCCTGCGGCGGCCGCCTCCACTGAGGACAAACCCGTTTCGACAATTGCTTCAGCGAGCTGGAGTGGCTCCGCTGACAGCGTGATCGTAAAATTTCGTGAGCGGGTGACTGCAAGTACCATATTACAAGCGGGTCAGTCTACCGGCAGGTCGATGCGAGATCTCTCCGATTCTGCCGGGGTTGGGCTCAGTTTTGTGCGTGAAATGGGGACAGGCGCGCAAGTGTTGAGCCTTCCGCAGTCGTTGCCACTTGCGGAAGTCGAATTGATCGCAAAGAAAATTGCCGCTGACCCTGCCGTAGAGTATGCAGAGCCGGACGTCAGGATGTTACCGATGCTGGCGCCAAACGATCCGCGCTTTGTCAATCAGTGGCACTTGACAGACTATCTGGGCGGAATCAACGCAACCGCAGCCTGGGACATTACAACCGGCAGCGTCAATACGGTGGTTGCGGTGCTCGATACCGGTCGCACCTCACACCCCGACCTCGATGCGCGCCTGCTGCCCGGTGTCGACATGATCAGCGACACTATGGCTTCGGGCGACGGTGATGGCCGCGACGCAGACCCAAGCGATATGGGAGACTGGCTTACCACTGCTGACAAGGCCACCACCAAATTTGCCGATTGCACCGTTCGAAACTCAAGTTGGCACGGCACGCTTGTTGCTGGCCTCATTGGCGCATCGACGCAAAATGGCCGCGATACCGCCGGCATTGACTGGACGGCGCGCATCATACCGGTTCGTGTATTGGGAAAATGTGGGGGCACATCGTCCGACACCGCCGACGGCATGCTGTGGGCGGCCGGAATGTCGGTACCCGGTATTGCCGACAATCCTAACCCGGCCAAGGTTCTCAACCTCAGCCTGGGTGGTAAAGGCGCCTGTTCGAACACCTATCGAAACGTGATCAATCAGTTGGTCGCTGCCGGGAAAATTATTGTTGTTTCGGCTGGCAACGACAATACCATTGAGGATCAATCGCCCGCGAGTTGTCCCGGCGTGATCAACGTCGCCGCGACCGCGCGCAGTGGCAGCAAGGCCTCGTACTCGAGTTTTGGTAGTAAGGTGACATTGTCCGCACCCGGCGGCGATGGCGGGGATTTGGTCACCCTCGGTAATACCGGAACCACCGTGCCTGGCGCGGCGACGGTAGTTGGCACCAGTGGCACCAGCTTTTCGGCTCCCGTCGTCAGCGGCGTCATTTCGCTGATGCTCGCCATCCGGCCGGATCTCGATTCCGCCGTGATCACACGCATCCTCACGGCTTCAGTGCGACCCTTTCCAGATACCACCTGCGACACAAGCATCTGTGGCGCGGGCATTATTGATGCTGCGGCTGCACTGCGATCCACCCGCGACCAATCCATTGGCGTGGCCACATTCGTCGGCTTTCAGGACGCCGATGTCGGGCGCCCAAATCCTGATCTCGTGTTGAAGGTAACCAATCTCGCTGGCGGCCCGGCGACGATCGGGGCGCTGCAATTCGCCAACAGCGAATTTTCCGCAACAGCAAATACGTGTGCAAATGTCATTATCGGCGCTGGTGGCAGCTGCAATATCACGCTCCGCTTCAATCCGTTGGCAAAAGACACGCGGCAGGGTGAACTGGCATTTACCGCGAGCGACAATCGCACTTACAGCGTGAGTCTCGCCGGCTTTGCATACCCCTCTGCTGCAGTCAGCCAGCGCACTGCCGGGTCCAATAACGCGCCTCTCTACATTGCCAAAGCGCCGGACGGCAACTATTGGTACACACAGTCAGCGGCCAATCGCAGTGCGCGCATGACCCCAGCTGGCGCGGTGGTTGAATACACCCTGCCGACGTCGGCAAGCAACCCGTTCGACATCGTCGCTGGTGCGGACGGCAATATGTGGTTTACCCAGCTCGATGCCGGTCGCATTGGTCGCATCACGCCCTCCGGAACCATCACAGAATTCCCACTTCCCAACACGAGTAGTCAGCCACGCGGCATCGCGGCGGGCCCCGATGGCAACATCTGGTTTACGCTAATCACCACTGCGCGCATCGGACGGATCACGCCGCAAGGCGCGATCACCGAATTCGATATTCCATGGGCGGTTGCCTCGCCACGCGGAATTACCGCAGGGCCTGACGGCAACCTGTGGTTCACGGATTCCGGCGGCACCTCGATTGGCAGAATTACACCGGCGGGCACATTTACGCGATTCAGCATTCCCTGGACCAGCTTAAACGTGCGAAGCATCACGACAGGTCCGGACCGAAATCTTTGGTTCACGGAATTGTCTAGCGACCGCTTGGGACGCATCACGACTGCCGGGGTGTTTACCGAGTTCCCGTTGCCCCGGGCCGGCGGCGGCGCGCTAGGCATTTCAGCAGGCCCGGATAGCGGCATTTGGTATACGGCAAATAGTGCCGGGCGCGTCGGGCGTGTCGACACGGTCACCGGGCAAATTTCCGAATTCAGGCTGCCCAGTGCGGGTAGTTCGCCAGTGGGCATCACTATCGGCCCCAATAATGTGATGTGGATCGCGAACAGTGGCACAAGCGTCAACAAGATCGCCATGCTCTCCATCGCAGGTGTGTCGGGGGCGAATGTTTACAGCGATATGTGGTGGGCCGGCACGTCGGAAAACGGTTGGGGAATGTCAATTCAGCAGCACGGGCTGGTGCAGCTCAATGCTATTTATGTGTACGACAATGCTGGTAAACCGATCTGGTACGTGTTGCCCGGCGGCGCTTGGAACGCTGACTTCACCACCTACTCTGGCGCCATTTACCAGCCGACCTCCGCACCGCTGGGTAGCTATAACGCAGCGCAATTCAACGTCGGCGCGGCCGTAGGCAATATCAGCATCAACTTTACGAGCGATTCAACCGCGACGCTCCAGTACGTAATCAACGGGATCTCTGGACAAAAATCCATCCAGCGTCAGGCATTTGGTCGCGGCACGTCTCCGCTCAATGTTGGCGACATGTGGTGGGGCGGCACCGCGCAGAACGGCTGGGGCGTCAGCATCACCCAGCAGGCAGGTATCTTGTTTGCGGCGTGGTACACCTATGGCGCAGATGGCAAAG